>JAESUV010000035.1 GCA_016762975.1 Gammaproteobacteria bacterium
GTCTACGTTGTCTTTGTTAATTTGGTCCAGCGGGCTATAAGCCCAGTGATTCGGCGTGCCGCGCCACATCAGCCAGTCGCTAGCCGGCGGATTGGCAAGTTCTTCTAAGGTGACTGGCGTGTAATTGTCCAGCAGCGCTTGTGGCTGGGCCAGGACAACTGACGCGCTTAGTAGTAGAGCTACCGCTGCTATGCTTTGAGTAGCAGATAGGCAACGGTTGAAAGAGTTGAGGACTGGCATGGTGTATTCCTTCTTCTTGTTAGGCACATCGTGGAACACGTTATTGACGGTATTCGATTCCATCAAGTCCCAGACTAGCAAACTTCTACTGAAAATAGACCCACCCGCTACTAAATACCCACCGATGGAGCCCCTCTAGCATCGAGAGTTGAACCAAGAGTGGAATCAATAGAACACACCTAGCAGACGGCCTGAATCAGCGCATCCCACTGTGCTAACTACTTTTTTAGTGCCAGCAAAAATTTACACGATTTGCCATCAAACCTCGAAAACTGTCGATAAATTTTACACTTTGCTTATTTCATTTTCGTAAGCTATTGATTTAACAGGCGCGGCATATTTCTTGCACGCTATTTACACGAACCCAATGTAAGTGTGAAAAAACCATGAAAACAATAAAACAGATCATATCCTCCTCAATCCTTCTATTGATTTCTACGGGCGTCTGGGCAGGTCCAGTTGATCTATCGACTTGGCTCATTGATGGAGGTGGTAGCTGGGCAATTCTAAGCGACCCAAACCCGAATGATTCTGCCTATCAAAGCATCAATGGCCCACCCACTATGTTATTTAATAACGTCAATAGTCAGGGTCTTGAATTGTCTGGCACTATCGAGGTTAAAACTACCAGTGATGATGACTTTATTGGCTTTGTGCTAGGTTACGATGACAATGACAATGTGGGCGCCAACGCGACCACTGACTATATTTTGATAGATTGGAAGCAAGGAACTCAAGGTGGCTGGGGTGCTGGATTGGCAGCTTCGCGAGTTACCGGCGGCATCAATACTGGCTGCTGCGACACAGGCTCAAATGCTTGGGACCACAACGGTAACGTTTCTTTCATAGAGAGAGCCGCGACATTAGGCACTACAGGCTGGGCCGACAATACAGCGTATGATTTTGACATTACTTTTACGTCGACAAATATTAAGGTTTTTATTGACAGTGTTTTGCAGTTTGACTTAAACGGCGTGTTTGAAGACGGTTCTTTTGGTTTCTATAACTACTCGCAGCCTGGCGTTCGTTATGCTGGCATTACAGAAGACATAGCAAGCCCAGTTTCTGAGCCGGGCACCCTAGGCCTACTTAGTCTTATGCTGTCTGGATTGTTGCTGACAAGACGCAAAAAAGCATAAAGAAGCCCTACAGCTAACTCTTCCTAACAAGGGTTAGCATCGATTTTCGTGCATGGACATAACACTTAAGAATTGTTAACTAAAGCAGCCTACTGTGGGCTTAACAAGCAGCACAACCCCTTTAGCTCATGTACTCGAACACCTTAACGACATTGATTCTATTCGCGGCGAAACCGCCGTTATTGACTGCTAGTTGAAAATAAACATCCGTGGTAATAGATCGCCCTGAGCATCCGCATTATTGAACGAAATTGAATTTAAACCCGATACCTGCCCCGCCGCCTTAGCTGACGGCAAGTTCCTGTAGATAACTTTGCACCTTCGCTGAAATCGAACAATGCCATCTCGGGCGATGTGCGTCTTGGGACACGTTTTTGGCCGAATTCGATTCCAGCAAGCCCAGACTAGCAAACTTCTACTGAAAATAGACCCATCCGCTGCTACTATCCGCCGATAGAATCCCTATAGAATCAAGAGTGGAATCAAGAGTGGAATCAATAGCGGAATCAAGAGAGCCCACCAAGCAAGGCGACCTGAATCAGCTGGTCTCACTGCTGGATCAAGCACATCAGTCCCTCGCTCAGCATTGGCTGGGAGATGACTTTGTTATTGAACTACTGTTAGCCAGCATAATTGCCAGAGGTCACGTCCTAGTCGTGGATGTGCCTGGTGTCGGCAAAACAACATTGGCCAAGGGTCTAGCACTAATACTTGGGCTGGATTTTAATCGCATACAGTTTACCAACGACATCCTGCCGGCAGATATCATAGGTGGCAGCATCTATAACGCCAGTGAAGCCAAATTTACCTTCTCACCCGGCCCGATCTTCACTGACTTTTTACTAGCAGATGAAATCAACCGTGCGCCGACACGGAGTCAATCTGCATTCCTTCAAGCGATGGAGGAAGGCTATGTGGCAGCCGATGGCGTAAACCACCCCCTTTCGAAATTATTTACCGTGATCGCTACGCAAAACCCAATCGATTTCGATAGCACCAACCCCCTTCCCGAGGCACAGCTAGACAGATTCCTAACCTCGATCACCCTCGGCTACCCAGATGTTGATGCAGAACTGCATCTGCTCGGCGAATACGGCGAAGCGGCAAAGCGTGATCCGGTGGCGGTGTTAGACAAGGATTCGGTCACCGCTCTGCGCGATGCCTGCGATGAGGTCCATCTGCACGCCGACCTAGCGCGCTACATCGTGACGCTAGCAAGAGCGACACGTGATGATCCGAATATCAAGCTCGGCATCTCTCCTCGCGGCTCAATGCATTTGGCGGCAGCCTGCAAAGCTTATGCCTTGGTGAAAGGTAGACAGCAGGTAATCGCCGAAGATATACAGAAATTGATACCGCCTGTGTGGAACCACCGCCTCCTTCCCAGGCACGGTCGTGACAACGACAGCACACAGGCCCATGAGTTAATGCAAAATATTGTGGCTAATGTTGCGGTGCCTCGATAGTCGACACTTTCTGGGGTCAGAGTAAAAACTATTTCACCTAAGCTATGAATACTGGCAACTCTACAAATAGTTTTTACTCTGACCCCGGCTCTTCACCCCGGCTCTTCCAACCCAGGTCCTTCCATGAGTGAATTAGCCGACCGCCCGGTACGAGTGCCCGACGAGCTCCTCCTTATTCACTGGTGGCGGCTGATACGCTGGTTCTCGAATTTGCGCCTTGTTCCGCGCTGGTCCGAACATCGCGCGAAATTGCTGCTACGTCTAATTCGTCGGCTGTACTACGATGGCTTAACCCGAACTGGCAAGATCATCCTTATCTGTTCACTTCTTATCTTCCTGTTTAGCTACAGGACGAATAGTGAATTTCTGCTATTCACCAGCACTTTTGGCGTAGGTCTATTGTTATGGAGTGCACTGCTGGGCTACATCTGCAGACCCAAGATATCCATACAACGCGAAACACCGAACACCGCAGTGGCTGGACAGACGCTCGCATCGAAGATCAAAGTGACAAACAATGGCCGCTTCAGCCTCTACAATTTCTCACTGCGTGAGATGGTCGTGCCCTATGCTCGCTGGCCCAAGGAGTGGTCTCGCCCGCATCAACAGAGCCTTCCCAGCGGTCAAAGCAGCACGCTATCCGTTCACTGCGAGCCGCAAAAGCGCGGCATACTAAGCCTCTCAGGCCTCGCGGTGCAAACTTACTTCCCTTTCTTCCTTACTCGATTTACCACCAGAGTAGAAGAATCCACGGATATTTATGTATTGCCTGAAACCTTGAAGATTGCGATTCCATCACTACGCAACATCGCGGAACAGGCAAGCAAACGACTAGCCCTAGGCAGTGAAAGCGCACATCAGGGCCCCTCATTAGATTACGCCTATTCACGCCCCTACCAGACCGGCGACTCGATGCGCCGCCTGGATCATCGTGCTAGCAGTCGTTATGGCGAGCCGATGAGCAAGGTATTCGAGGGTGTTGAGCAGATACGACGCGACAAGGTCTACCTTGTCGTGGATCTAAGCCTGGCTGACTTTAAAGCCTGGCAGCGCCGACCTATTGATGAGGACCCCTTGGATGAGCGTCTAGCACTAGCCGTGGAGATTGGCCTCTCTGCGCAAAACGAAGGCTTCAACCTAGCGGCACTAGCACTTGGGCCTAGCTGGCACACCCTAGAAGACCCGCATCAATTCTATCAACACATAGCCACTTGCAAGCCGGAACGCGGCTACTCGGAAGAACTCAATACTCTCCCCGATTCGCCTCTATTGGATGAAGGTATACATGTGTTGGTTCTAGGACGTTGGACAAAGAAAGCAGATGCATTGGTGGATCGCTGGCAACGCGCTGGTATCCTCGTGCTGGTCTTTCTTATCAGCGAAACTGCAGATGATAGTCATAGCCTTCCCGAAGGCAGCCATTTTGTTGAAGTACCGACATCGCTCACATCTAGCACTGCAGCCGGCTCAATAACTAAGCTCAAAGAACGCTTGAAGGCAAAATTTACGAAGCCTTTAAAGAAGGAGGCAAGCTAATGCCTCTGGGACAGATCTTCCTCGCATTATTTTTAGCACTGGAATCCCTGCATCTGGGGTTGTCTATGGAGCTAACAATTGTAATTTGGCTGGGAGCGAGTTTCAGCGCTCTCGGCGCATTAAAGTTAGTACAGGTAGAACGGCCTACTTGGGGCCTAACTTTTGTCCTACTAGCAACCGGGGGCTTTCTTGGCAGCCAGGTTCTAGAGGACTGGGCACTCGAAGGTTCTTGGGCGCAGACCAACGGCCTAGGTGCAGGTTTGGTGCTTAGTTTACTAATATACCAACTGTGGCTATTTGCTTCTGATGAGAAAAGCGACGCTCATTCAGCACTGAATCGAAATTCTCAAACGATTCTTGTATTGGGTCTACTCCTCATTTTGCTCATTGCGCCTCAAGAACAAACAGTCGTACAAATGCTCGGCGTACCCGTTGCTCTGCTCACCATCGTCGCAATCTTACTCGCCAGCCTCACCCTGATGGCAGACCGTTGTGTCGGTTATTTGTTCTCGCGCCTTCTATTGTTGCTGCCTCTGTTGTTGATTGTGCCCCTGCTAGGCTTGCTCCTAGGTATTGGACAGGGACCAGTCATTGCTGCACTTGGAGACCTGTTTCCAAGTGGCAGCAGTTTTACGCCGACAGGATTCTCCCCGCGGCAGCAGCTACGCGCCTCGGCATTCCTACAACCCTCAAATCGCGCCGTTATGCGTGCAACAACCCAGGATCGTCCCAATCCGTATCTCGTAGGCAATCGACTCGTTGAGCTAGATGAAAATTTAGTTTGGTTGCCAGAAGAGCGGCCTCTAACAGCTCTTACACTTTTAGACGCGGACATCGAAGAAACTGGCCAGCTACGCTTTGAGATGAACAACCATCAATTTCCAACGAATAACTTTACGCCGCAACGTATCGATATACAAAGCCTTGCCAGCAGCAACTTCGTATTCATGAGTCCCAGCACTAGCCATCTGATCGGACGCTTCGAGGCTCTTACGCGAAATGCGGCGGATGTCTGGTCCCCTGTTTATGACCGGGGCGCCGACAGACGCTGGGGGATTCAGACTAGCAACGACTCCATTCCTGATACATTCAATGAGATTAACTTACAATTGCCCTCATTCTGGGATGCGSAGCTGCAGGTGAAGAGYGAARGCTTCCTTGCCAAKGACRATCAACAAACCGTCAACAATGTACTAGAGCATTTCATCAATCGCAGTTACTCGCTAGAAACAAATTTCAATCCAGAACAACCGTTCCACGACTTCTTCCTGAATGAACAGCCCGCTTACTGCTTCTGGTTCGCGACAGGCGCGGCTCTGGCGCTGCGCGCGAACAAYGTTCCCGCCCGCATAGTCGGCGGCTATGTYATTCACGAGCAGCTCTCCGATGAGATGTGGTTGGTTCGCGAACGCGACGCCCACAGTTGGGTAGAGTGGCAAGACACGGARGGCTATTGGCACACTGTCGACCCTACTCCGCCTGATATTACAAATTTCTTTGGCGGCTATGAGTCAAGCCCATTCAGCGCCTTGTATCACCGCGCGGCCGGACAGTGGCAGAAATTAATCGATGCTGTACTCGCCAATGAACTYATTGCTGACCTCATCCGCTATGGYGGCGTGCTRAYTCTACTGTTCTTGTTTGTGCGGGAATACCGCCGCATTCGCRGCCGTCAAGAAARYCTCGATTCTCRAACTRTCCGCTGGCAGAAAATMTGGCAACGTTTCCTAARCTCGGCRRRCYTGCCTGTGAACGAATCYTGGACAGCGAGCACCTAYGCAGACAACYTACCCGGCCACTGGTCTKCMRACCRGACAGGAGCGACTAGAGTGTTCCTACAAAACTATGCGCTACAACGCTTCTCCAATAACGATGAGCGYGCTATCGAAGAAGTAGAGGAATCACTTGAAGTGTATTTACAAGCCTTCGCCAAATAAGGCCCTTGGAACATAACTTTTACAGACAAAAACTTTTAGTCTTTATCTAGACAATTCATAACACTCTTTAGGAGAAAAATACAATGCGTTCAGTCTACAAATTATCAGACTATTTTGGCCTACTCTTTGTAGGGCTAGCTACAGTGTTAGCGAGCTCTTTTGTTCAAGCAGCTGACAACGACTGGGTTACCCTGATAGATGGCACTGATGGCATGGAGAACTTCAACATTGTCGGCGATGCGAATTGGTCTGCCGAGCACAATGCCATTCAGGCAACACAGGGTAGCGGTACTTCCTGGCTGGTCAGCAAGAAAAGTTACAGCGATTTTTCCCTGCGCGTCGAATTCTGGGCGAGCGATGATTCCAATAGCGGTATCTATATGCGCTGTGAGGATGCAAATCAGATTACGGACCGTAGCTGCTATGAGGCAAATGTATTCGAYCAGCGCGGCGATCCTTCTTTCGGCACCGGCGCAATAGTACACATCGCGCCAGTRGATGAGCCTAGGCCGACAGCCGGSAATAAATGGAATGTGTTCGTYATTACCTTAGACGGTAATCACTTAGTGGTAGAACTCAATGGCAAGCGAACCGTGGATGTACACGATGATCTAYTGRCAAGCGGACCGATAGCCCTGCARTGGGCCCGCGGTACTCTGCGTTTTCGCAAGATGGTAATTAGGGAGCTGTAGAACAAAAAAGGCGGAGGGAGAATCTCTTCTCCTCCGCCTCTTCTTCAATGGCTTTGAACTTATTGTTCGGCCATTTTCTTCATCGCGGCTAGTGCGCCTTCAAACATGCCACGCCGTCTAGCGACATCCGCATCCTTCGCCGCCTGATCTTCTAGGTTAGACACATCCAGCATCAGCGTATACAGCAGCTTAGAGCTATTCGCGTTCACAGGACGCGCCTCAAGAAAACCGTGGTAATGATCATAAAAACCATCTTCGGGTGCCGGCTGTGTGTAGCCATAGGACAGTTCAGTCTCGGCAACAAGAATCTCTAAGATCCTGCCATTCAATAGCGAACGGACCGTACCTAGGGCGCCATTACCTGCCGTGATTTCACAGTCGAGGCCAAGCCATTCGCTGATATCGCAATAACCACCCACTTTGGACCAAACTTCTGCAGCAGGCTTGTCGACATCGATCTCCATTTCGATTGCTACGTATTCCTGCGCGATTGCCATCGTAGTCATCAAGCTAGGTAGTGCAAGGAGAGTCAAAATTAAGCGTTTCATGTGTACATCCTTTTTTGATTATCTAGGTAGTTGTTACTGCAATTAGGTAGTTGTTAGTGCAATTAGTTACTGCGAGTCCATGTATTAGCAGACAGGATAACCAGTTAGTTAGCTTCCGTCATATAAATTCGTTGCATCGCAACATACAGAGTAACGATTAACTCTTCCAATATCTTCTCTCCTAGCGTGCGGCGCGGCCCAGATAGGCCTGAAAAATACGCTCCACATAATCGTCAACGCCAGGCACAAATAATACGGAAAGGATTGTAACCATTACAGCAAGCGCGGTAAAAATGTAAAAGTTTTTCATCGTTTAACCCCGAGGCGCAGCTTCAAATACCCACACATCACCCGCTTCCACGGCGGCACGAGTTGTCGCGGACGGATACTTCGCCGTGATAGTGGCAGTCAGACCATCGAGCACATCRCYAGACTGTATGCGCCGAAGTTGACGCTCATAGCGCACTCCATTAATTCGAATCACYGCGCGGCCATCTCGCTCAGCCTGTATCGGCCACTGCTTCCAGATTCKYCCGATAGGGTTTCCCATGTAGCCTGACCAGAYRTATATYTTATTCTCATACTCGGCGATCCAGATACGACGAGATTGTGCAGGGTTTAMTAACTGCATCTCGATAGTGGGAATCTCGCTAACGAAACGCCAATCCGGCTCGGCGCCTGAATGCAGTTCACCGGCTTTGAGCGGCCCGCCCGAGAAGACACGGTTAGGGCCATCCTCGAATCGTTGTTTCGCACCTGCGGTCGCGACCGCYGCGATWGGAATCAACAATAGACAAATTACGACGGTAACTACRTTTTTGAATAATTTCATAACTCACTCTATTCGGTTGTGAGGCGTGCCAACTGTACRAATAAAAAAGGGGCTAGAGTAGTGATTACTCAAAACCCCGTTRTTTTCTCCCAGRTCGTAGTGYTACTGYGCTTCGGATTTCGCCATTGCATCCTGCACCCTTGCGCCACGCAATATGTTCACCATGCCATAGTTACCTTCGTGGCAAGCATACTCATAGAGTAAACCTGCAACTTTAGTCATCGGCACGATAGCCGTGAATTTGTCGGTATAAGTTGATGGGTCATCGACGGTGAATTCGTAATCTACTGTATAAGGACCTCGGCGCGTAAAGCGCTCTGTAAGCACTTTGTCTAGCGAGGTTCCAGCCTGGCCAAAACTCGAAGCCATGCCATTGAAGTTTCGCGTCTCAACTACGAGTGTATCGCCATCCCAATAGCCGCGTGAATCACCCATCCAGAGTCGCACCTCGTCGTTAAGTGAGCCCATATCACTAGGCGCGTCGACAATTGGGACGACGCGCGCATCGTGAATCATCTCTGTCAGGATGACTGCCGTGTCTTTCGTCTGAAAGATTTGCACATTGTTGTTGTATAGGCTTGGTATAAAGGGAGGCCCCGCATTGAAACCAATCAGACAGCGCTCTGAAAGCCCGCGATCCTCAGGACCATCCGTGCCAATACCGCCGGCTGAGATTCGCACCGGACGCAATTCGCCAGTGGTATCCCCGCCATAGACTCCCTGACTGGCTATCGCACCTTCTTTAAGGGCTGGAAGCTTTCCATTAGTAGGATAGACAATATGTGAGGTACGCACGTCACCGCCAATACCGGCATTCTCAACCCAGAAATCATTGTAGGAGCCATCTACTCCTTCGACAGCTATTGCACCATCATTCGAGGCATCTCTTGCCGCTCGCTGCTCGGCAATTTCTCTGACTTCCTCAGGTGTAAGGAACTGACGATCGCCGTAACGAGATGGACGCTGCATAGGCGTGTTAGAAGAAAAATTCCAAACCCCCTGTAGATCAGGCTGGCCCCACTCTGTGCGTGGAGCAACATAGTCATCGGCCGCGAAGGCGATGCTAGAAAATGCACAGCCAATGGCCAGTGCTGCGATAGTTGGGAACGCCTTTATTGCTTTTTTCATGAGTAGCCCCGCGAATAACTTGATCAGAATGGCTGAAAGGTAGCTTATTCACCCTGTCAGCACAATTGATAAATAGCGACAAATTGTAGCTTATTCCCCGTACCAAGCTACTTAATCTAAGAACAACCTAGCTCACTTAAGAGCTGTGCAGATAACACAGGATTGCGCTCGGGAAACAAGTCCAGACCACTCATCAATTCGATCTGACCAAGATCCGCCTGGTGTTCACAAAAGCGCTCTGCCTGAGAAATATCGTGCGTAAAGACGAACGCCGCAATGCCACTGTCCGCGACAACTACTTTGAAATAAGCAGCTGGATTTAGGTTCGTGTTATTCATGACAGTGCTTAGCAGCCCATCAATCAGATAGAGAGGGCCACTGATTACACCCAAGGAATTCTCTTCGCTAACTATTTGATTCAGAGTCTGTTCGAGTTGCAACCAAGCTCCACGCCTTAGTGGCGTAGGCATCGATACCATATTGCTGAGATTGTTTAATTCTCTCCAATAAGGCGCCTTCGCGAAGCTAGTCATCGGTGCGAGCCGGACGCGCTCCTCAACATTAGCAAGTGACTCATTGAAACCGCCGTAAGGACTCCCAGCACCGCTGATTTCCGCGAGTGAAAACCCTAAGGCTTCGGCTTCGGCTAGCTCTCCAATACCGGATAGACGCACTAGCTCATCAGGCTGCCAGAAACGAGGTAATAAGGACGCAACACCTATCGCCTCCTTGGTCAATCGGTAGGCGACCCAGTCTGCCATGCCGGTGTCACCATTCAGGCCGGCGGCGTAGAGATTGTGCACAACCACATTCGCTCGCGTTGCAGAAAGGCTGGAGGAATAACTAGGGCAGATTCCCTGACAATGAGCAATAGCAACGCTTTGGGCATGCAGTACCGGCGAAAAAAACAATGTGCATACCGCACCCACGAGCAGCACTACCTTAGAAAGCTTATTTGTGATGATTAGTCGCATTGCTTAGCGTCTCATTTAATTTGTTAAAGACTCAATCCTCAAGAATAACACTTCCTAATTGTTATTGATCTCTTCTAGCGATTTAGCGTAGCTTATCCTTCCTCAGGCAGAACCAACGCCTACCAAGGAGTTTTTAATGCACCGAACTACCACGCTGCTCGCAATTTTTTCAACGTTACTTCTTGTCGCTTGTAGTGAGCAATCAGCTACACCAGTCATGAACACTAGCATCGACAACTACCCGATTCGCCCCGCCCTCGATCAACTTAGCCAAGAGGAGGCGATAGCACGCAAGGCGCGTGTTTCCGACATTTCGTACGTCTTAGACATAGACCTGGTCAGCTTCAGCGATTCTTATCAGGGCAGCGTAACCGCGAACTTCACTCTTACCGACAACGACAAGTCACTTGCTATCGACTTCACCGGTGGCAGTGTGAATGGCGTCGTCGTGAACGGCGAGGTGCTAGACCCTAACTACAACGGCTACTTCGTGACCCTGCTGCCTTCGTCCTTAATAGCCGGCCGCAATGAAGTGCTGATCGAGTATTCTCACCCTTTTGATCAAGACGGTACCGGCCTGCATCGCTTCGTCGACCCAGAAGATAATCGCACCTATCTGTATACCTATCTCTGGCCCTATTACTCGAATCGCCTGTTCCCGAATTTCGATCAACCGAACCTAAAAGCAACCTATGAGCTTACTGTTCGCGCCGCGGCAGACTGGCAAGTAGTCTCCTCTACGACCGAGGATGCAGTCGTGACAGACGGCGATACTAGAATCTGGCATTTCCCGCAGTCGGAAAAATTTTCCAGCTATATCTTCTCGCTGCACGCCGGCCCCTACCATATCTGGGAAGACATGGCCGGCGACGTGCCAATTAGACTCATGGCGCGACAGTCACTGCGCGAATACGTCGCGGTTGAAGAATGGATGGCATACACCAAATCAGGCTTAGCGCATTACCGTGACTACTTCGACATTCCCTATCCCTTTGCGAAGTACGACCAGATCATCGTTCCCGATTTTTTGATCGGAGCGATGGAGAATGTAGCCGCCGTGACCTTTTCGGAAAGCTATGTCGACCGCGGCGCATCCAATCGATTCAACAGTCAGCGCCGCGCCGGAACGATCCTGCACGAGATGGCGCATATGTGGTTCGGAGATCTCGTCACGATGAACTGGTGGAACGGCTTGTGGTTGAACGAGAGCTTCGCGACGCTTATGTCTTCTATCGCCGTGTCGGAGGCGACAGAGTTCGATGATCTATGGCATGACTTTTATCTGTCTGAGAACTTGACTGCGATCTCCGCCGACAACGCCGTGTCTACACATCCAATCGAGGTACCGGTAGTGAGCACGAATGAGTTCTTCAATGTCTTCGATGCCATCACCTACGACAAAGGCGCATCTGTTTTAAACCAATTGTCCCACTATATAGGGCGCGAGGATTTTCGCTTGGGGGTTTCAAGTTATCTGAAGGAGCACTCCTGGGAGAACACCGAACTCGACGATTTCATGAGCTCGCTCTCCGGGCAGTCTGGCATAGACTTAGATCCATGGGCGCGGGATTGGATGTATCAGGCGGGAGTGAATACTATCGAGGCGCGCTTTAGCTGCGATGCCAACGGTATAAGCAGCTTCTCCATCCTGCAGACCGTTCCAGATGATCATCCAACACTAAGAGATCAGCGCGTGCAGCTAGGGCTATTTACCACGGCTGCCGACGGCTCCATTGAGCTCAACAGCGCTATTCCGATAGAAATATTCGGCGCTGAAACTCAGGTTCCCGAAGCCCTGGGCCTCGCCTGCCCAGATCTAGCATTGCCGAACTATGAGGGCTGGGGATATACCGACGTGAGTCTCGATGAAGTCAGCATGGCTACCATCATCAACGATAGCGCTCTAGAACGAATCGACGATCCGCTTATGCGCTCCATGATCTGGACCGCGCTGTTCGATGCGCCGCGCAGCACCCAGATGGAAAATTCCACCTTGCTAGAGACTTTGATAGCCTCGCTGCCGCTGGAAGACAATGACCGAATCATTCGCCAAACCATGGCCGCATTGGTAGGCAACTTGAATTTATTAGAGAGGCTAGGCGGCGAATACGCGAGCGAACTCGCCGAGTACGGTCCGCAGGCCGAACAACAGCTCTGGCAACTAATCAGCGAAGGAGTTACTGGTGCAAGCGACAGTCAATCTCTTAGCACACTAAACCTCAGACTATCGCGCTATATCGGCCTTGCTCGTAGCAATGAAGCGCTGGGAAATCTTGCAAGCTTATTGGAGGGCGGCACAGGGATTTCCGGGCTGAGCCTAGGACAGAATCAACGCTGGACTATCATTCAGAGATTTACCGCTAGAGACTACGATAACGCGCGCGAGCTGTTGGCGTCTGAGCGCCAGCGTGATCCATCCGATGCTGGCAGGCGTTCAGCGATCGCTGCGGAGGCCGCACTACCCGACCTGAACATCAAACAGGAATGGGTAGCTCGAATACTCGACACCGAGAATCCGTTGCCACTCTCAAATCTGCGCGCAGCCATGGGGTCGATTTTCCCGACGGGGCAAGAAGAATTGCAGCTGGCCTTGCTTCCACAATTGACGAGCAATCTGCCGGAGCTAGCCGCAAATCGTGACAACTATTACCAGCAGACCTATGGGCGTGACTTGTTCTCAGGTATCTGCGAACAGCGGGGCCTGGAAATTCTGAGTGCATCGATTAGTGACAGTGATGCGATTGGTACTACGCTATATCGCTTCATGAGCGAAAACGAACAAAGCGCGTCAGAATGTATTGAGATGAAAAACTAAAGCAGGACATAGACGAGCTTTAAGGGACCATGAAAGAATCACGAATGCATGCTAATCACAAACACCATCAATAATCACAAACACAATCAATCAAGGGGCCGTATCATGCCTGCACTACTGCGCAGAACCGTACTTACACTCAGCATTTTGCTTAGCTGCCTGTTATTCAATTTTTCCTTTGCCGCGGAAATTCCAACCGGCAAAGCAGAAGACGTTGGCATGTCTTCAGAACGACTCCTACGAATCAACACAGCCATGCAGCGACATATCGATGCCGGTGATATTCAAGGAGCCGTAACCATGGTCGCAAGGCGCGGCAAGCTAGTGCACTTTGAGACTCATGGATTGATGGATGTAGATGCCGATCGCCCAATGCAGGAAGACTCTTTGTTTATCATGATGAGTTCTACCAAACCGCTTCTCGGCGTGGCCGCCATGATGATGATCGAAGAGGGACTGATCCGGCCCGAAGATCCTGTCTCCAAATACATACCCGAATTTGCTGACATGCAGGTAGCGGTTCTCAAGGATTCAATCGATGAGAACATCAGCCCGTATTCTGTCAATTCTGAGAACGTACCGGAACACCGACTGGTGCCCGCACAGCGCGACATCACCATCCATGACCTACTCACCCATACGTCCGGCCTAGCCAGCGGCGGCCTGGGCACTGCGATATCTGATCGCCCAGTGCGCGATGGCGACTCAACCCTCGCCAGCATCATTCCACAGTACGGCTCTTATGCCTTAGATTTTCAACCTGGCGCGCGCTGGACTTACAGTCCTGGTGTTGGATTAGACGTGGTTTCGCACATCATTGAGATCGTTTCCGGCATGCCCTTCGACGAATTTATCGACGAGCGAATCTTGCAGCCACTCGGTATGGATAACACCTACTTCAATGTGCCCGCCGAATATGCAAACAGGCGCGTCAATATTGTAGATCGCGACATGTCGCGCTTCTTGGACCGACCCCCGACGAATTATTTTTCTGCCTCAGGCGGCCTAACTAGCAGCGCCGAAGACTATCTGCGTTTTGAGCAAATGCTGCTCAATGGCGGAGAGTTATTCGGCAATCGTTTACTAAGCCCCCGCTCAGTGCGAATGATGTCCAGCAATCAGATCGGTGGCCTGTACAAGAGTTTCTCACGCCAGCAGGAAGGCATGGGCTTTGGATACACTGTATCTGTAACCTTAGATCCGATTACCTCGAATGCGCGTCGCAGTGCTGGCGCCTTCGGCTGGGGCGGTGCCTTTGGTACTCGGTCCTGGACCGATCCGGAAGAGGAATTGACTGCAGTAATAATGTTGCAGCAGCCTTACGGGCCCGCGCAGTACGACTTTGAAAATGCAGTCCAGCAGGCAATTATTGATTAGGAATATCCAGCCTAATGCGGCGGCCGATGAATAAATTCTAATCGCTTGCCGCTAGGCTGTTCAAGCACAAGATGCGAACCTGATTTTTCTAAAAAAAGAATAACAGGGGATGTTGAGAACTTAGTGAGCTATAAGCCAATAATCTACTAAGGTCCTCTTTTTATCTGCCTAACGGTATGACCAAGGTTCTGAAACCGAAATCAGCCGCCATAGCGTTCCAAGTTGATTCTAGTGCAAGGTTTCTTCGATATCCCGAACCGGCTTGGTATCCGTTTGTCGATTCCGGTGTGTAGTTTATGTAGACTGTACCGATAGTCCTTAACTGATAGGCAAGTTGCTGTCCTGCTTCCACGTCGATAGAGAAGCCACGGAAGTCGAATTTGACCCAGGTCTCGGGATCATCTAAGTCGACGTCTACAGCCTCTGCTGCAGTGACTGAAACTACACCGAAGCTATCAAGGTCGTTTGGTAAGCCATCGGCAAACAAGCCGACAATTTCCATCTCGATGTCTTCCGTCGCGCCGTTTAAATTGCGTAAAGGAACGTGAATCTCTGCAAGCTGCCCGTCTATAGCAACGGTAAAGGATTGCGCATCTTGAAAGTCGTAACGGTTAGCTGACGGATCTGCTACTCCATTCTGATCACTGAATCTCCCTATGCCCTGCCCCCCGAGTGTTCCATCCAACAGGTTTTCTTGGTCGATAACGGGAATCGCCTGCGCGCTGTCTGTCGATGAGACACCGGCATCTTCGCTCGCCACTACTTCATTCAATATTCTTAAGAAGACAGCGTTACCCTGCAGCCTCGTCTCGTAACTCACCAATTGATCAAGGTTCACCACAACTCTGCTCCGATTACCGTCGTCGAGCACTAATACAGATTGCGTGTTGGAAGCTTCTATATTAAATCTTTGTTGAGAAAGTCCGCTAGCTGTACCGGGAAAGTCGATGGAGATACGGGCCGGATTATCGAGAGTAAATGTCACAAATTCGGGTGGTGAGCCATTGAAGCCAAGCTGGATCAAAATTATATCATCAAGTAGATTTGCGAACCGAATGTCGGTTAACGTGAGACCCTGCCCGTCATCAGAGGGCAATGGTGTCAACTCCAGCTGTACACTCGCATCTGCATCTGAAATTCTCACAGTGTCTAAGCGTGTAGTGTAATTCGGAGCAGATGTTGTGAGTGCATATCGACCGGGAGGCAAGCTAAGACCAGAGACATATTCCCTGTTTTGTTCAACAAGCCAAACTAATGCATTAGGCGGTTGAGTGAGTACATTCAAACGATAAGATTCAGCATTCGTCGGGGCAGTACCTTCAGTATCACCAGTCGAAACTGATGCACCGATCTCCACTGTGAGTGTTGCTTCAGTCCACTGAATTCCATAACGCCGCATCAATTGATTCATTGGATAGTCATTGATGTCGAGAGGGTCAGCATTAATCGCATCGAAGGCATCCGGACCATAGAGCTGATATGACCACCCTATGCCTGACGCTAACATGCCGCCACCGCCCAGCAAAAATTCGTCAACGGCCGCACTTTCATTCGCCGAGATTTCTCCCCAGGCATTGCCCATGATCAACACCGATACGTCAGCTAGCGATTCGGCGCTGATTGGACTGTCGATTCTCCTTACTTCAATTCCAAGGGATTCAATGCTCGCTATCATTGAGTCCATCAATAGCAGGTTATCCGATCCGGGGAAGACCGTAATAGTTTCCGAGTGGGAGGTTGTAATGCCCACGACTGCAGCTCTGCCTGCTCGCAACCAATCGATCATAGAAACCACAAATTGTTCGTTGTCATAGTTCAGGCCTTCGTGGCCACTCACTAACAGTCTACCTGGGGTACTGCCCCCTAACTGACGAGACATCATAAAATTTCTGCTGACTTCTATGCCGCGAAAAACTTCCTGATTGCTACTAACCGTATTCCACAGGTTTTCAAATCCAGGCAGTACTGCTATTTCGCCCACCGATGCACCTGCGGCTACGATATCGCTGATCTGAAATGGCCCTATCAACGTCGGTAAAATATCGGCCCCGAGTATTGGAAAATCAGGCACTATGTTGATGTCGACTAGCCTAGGGTTTGCCACAACGTCCGTGTCAGTTGGCGCGGGATTTGTCACCACTTCGTTGTCAACTATCGCCGAGTCTGTCACTACTTCACTGTCATTTTCACTGGCATCAGCCGTAGTTAGATTTTCGGCTGCCCTAAACTGTGGAGAAAACACCATGGTGTTCGACCCCTGAATACTTAGCTCATGTTGGTAATTTATAAATGCGCCTGCCTCCCAGACAACAAACACGAATGTCAGCATGACCAACACCCCTGGGGCTGTTCTCACTCCTAACAGATCTGACCCCTGATTAAACACCCAGCGTTTCCAGCGCGGCGGCACTACCATTTCGAGTTTCTTAGCTGGGCGTCCCAGAAGAAACTCCACGAAAACGTAATCTCGCAACTCACTCTCGGAGGGCTCTGTATTAAAAAATTGCCGGACTACATTTTTGAACATCGGCTTCTTGTGATCTGCTGAATCCCTAGCGATGTTAAGGTAGAAACCACTGCCATGGGGATCCACCTTATCCAGAGTCAAATCGAACAGAAACTCCCGCACCACTGATTCATCTGCTTCGGCCATGTTATGAAGCAACTCCACTCTCAACCAATCCGGCATATAGGCTTTTCTCAACCAGGGCAGACGGGTCAGGCTCAATAGTAGCTTCTCATCCAGAATTGCCTCACCTGATTTGTCTTTTAGTTCGACGCCCAGATGAAGAGTGATATGCCAGTTCAATTCTGGATAGACCGCGAGAGCGGTGAGCCAGCGAAACCCATCTTCGCCTAGATACCACCTAACATCTCTAATAAGGTCGGAGATTTCTTCCGATTCCGGCTCTTCACGCTGCAACCAACGATCGGCATGGGTGGTTATGATCTCGGGCAGCGCCCGCATGCGTTGCTTGGGTGAAATTTCGGTTTTCTTCACCGAGGCAATCGACTCTACAAAAATTTGCAGCCCGACTGGTGTTGCGGGCACCACCATTAGGCCACCGTCGGCGAGTTCGAGTTCCAGTGCCGACCAGGTGGAAACGGGAGCGGCCGTCATCAGTGCGCGGTCGGGCCAGGATTTCAATATTTCTGACCATTGCGCCATGCGCCCACTGAGCGGGTCCATGAAGCCAGTGCCATCGCTGAAAATTATCAATCTATGTTGATGAAAACGAGCGGCCAACTCCCGCAGCTTCATCGCTCTAGCATAGGCGCGATCGGATTTACACAACCGGGGATCATGATCGAAATAGTAGCGCTCAATATGTAGACCGTCTTTCTTGAGGCGATTGATAAATTCATCATTGAGCCGACTCTGCTGGTCATCGAAACTCTGTCGGTCTACCAGTATCAAATACTCAGGCACGTAACTGCGTACTCTATAGCGCGGCGAGAACCAACCCAGCCTACGGGTGGTCTCTTCCACCGTTGCATTGATTTCCAGTTCACCCTTGCCGCTGCGATTGCGTCTCAGCGCGGCAAGGCGGGCGCGGGTATAACTATCTCCCTGATAGAGACCGTGTTCAGCCGGAGCTAAGGCAATGCCTGACTCTTCCTGTTGGTGATCTGAGGTTCGACGGTTGACCACCACGTTGCGAACGCTGCGGCTGCGGCTCCACCACAGCACAAAATAAAGAACAGGTATTGAGGCTATCAATGCGCTAAGCAGCGTCATATTCTCGAAAATCCATTCCGCCCAAGGCTGAGTGCTTCGCCCCAATTGCACGTCGACATCGATCGCCTCTGCCGATGGCGTCAGTCTTCGTTGCTGAGTATTGCCGCGGTCGGTATGTTGCGCCGACAGGAATGAGGGGGTCGAACCGGCGGCAACATCCATGGAGAATCGCCCGGAGACGTCCGAGTTTGCGATAGTCCAAATTACCGCTTTGCCATCGTTCGAGCCGATGATAATTCTACCGTCGGGGCCGAACGCTGCCGCTCGCGCCGCCGCTTCGTGCTCCAGGGTGGCAAGATTCTCTCCGCTGCTGGCATCCCACAGCCTACTGCTGCGGTTGTCGGAGCTGCTAAGCAGACGACTGCCATCCGGGCTGAAGGCGACCGAGTAGACGGCACCGCCATGATGCAAATTCATCAGCTCGGTTCCGCTTTCTACATCCCACAGCCTTATTCTTCCGTCGAAAGAACCGGTAAGCAGCTGGCTGTCGTCGGGGCTGAAAGCCACAGAATACACGGCGTAATCATGGGCAAGACTATGCAGCAGATCGCCGTTTTCAGCCCACAGCCGCGCGGACGCGCCTTCCGAGCCAGTAGCAATCGTATTGCCGCTACTATTAAAGGCGACAGACCAGACTGTACTCGCATGGGACATGCTGCTGACTGTTTCGCCGTTGTCAGTATTCCACAACAGGACGCTACCGTTAGCCAAACCACTGAGCGCCTTGCTGCCGTCTGGGCTAAGAGCCACCGAGCGGATTCCACTACCTAGCAGAAAAGAAGCCGTATTCTCGCCGGTCTCTACATTCCATAAACTTGCGGTGCCGGTATATTCACCGGTGAGCAACTGACTGCTATCTAGACTGAAGGCCAGTGAGGTGACATTGCCGTCGAAACTAGATGATTCCCGCCCACCGTGGACAAGGCTGTGGAGCTCGTCTCCGCTATTGGCATCCCACAGACGCGCAGTTTGGTCGCTTGCCCCGGTAGCCACTCGCCTGCCATCGGCGCTGAAGGCTACTGCGCTAATTTGCCCTTGGTGAGCAAAGGGAGTGCTAAGCTGAACATCGGCATCCCACAGCTTAGCAGTAGTGTCCTCGGAGCCGGTTAGCACGCGGCTGCCGTCTGGGCTAAAGGCTACTGAGATGACCGCCTGTTCATGAGCGAGGCTGACCAGTAATTCGCCGCTGAATCCATCCCACAGCTTGGCAGTTCTGTCAAAAGAGCCGGTTAGCACGCGGCTGCCGTCTGGGCTAAAGGCTGTTGAGATGA
>JAESUV010000211.1 GCA_016762975.1 Gammaproteobacteria bacterium
ATTTATTAGAGACGAGATGGGGATAGACGCTCTGCAAAAATCAGAGAAGCTCGAGCAGTACCGGCTCCGAGGCCACACCGGCGTAACAGTGTCGCCGGAGACTGGTAACACTGTAAGAATTGCGGTGATCTATCTGGGGCCGAGAGTATTCATCTTCCGGGCGGAGATAAGCGATGCCGAAGCGGTAGATGAAATTGATGAGCAGCTGCTTGCCTCTATCCGCACGTTCAGAGCAATTCAACAAGGGGAGACCGCATCTGGTACGGAAGCGAAGATCAAGTTCGTCCAGGCAAGCGAGTTCTTTGATTTCTCGATAGTGGCTCAATCTAGCCGTATCACGAGTTACCCAGAAGAGTCGTTGCGCCTTCTCAATGGCTACTACCCAAGGGGCACTCCCGAAGCTGGCGAGTGGATCAAATTGGTCGAATAGCCAGCGTGGCACCCTGACCTGCGGGCTGAGGGGTAATACATGGGCAATAAGTGTGTTATCCGCGGTCTTTGTGTTATTCAACGCGCTCAACCTCTAATACCGATCGAATATCACTCTGATGCCCTCAATACTGAAGCACGGAGTTTGTTTTTGACCTGTGCGGGGTTAAACTTGGTTAATTCCACAACACTGACGCTTAGAAGAATCAGATGACAGCTACAGAAGAAGTTAAAAAACCTTCGGCGAAGAAGAATTCTTTGTTGGAATTGAGGGGTTTTCTGAGCGGACTGTTTAGTGATGGACGCATTAATCAGGAAGATTTTGATTACGTGCTCAACAATCGTCGGTCAATCGAAGACAGCGATAAGCACATTCTTCACTATATAGCCGATCTGCAAATGGAAGATCGCAAGTCTCAAGGGCGTAAGTTTGACATCGAAAGCCTGGCAATGGCACTAAGTAAACAATGTGGACAGGACTACTACCGTATCGATCCTTTGAAAATAGATGCGGCTCAAGTGACGCAGGTTATGTCATTTGCTTTCACTCAACGTCACCATATATTGGCTGTTGAGGTCACAGCCTTAGAGGTGAAGATCGCTAGCGCAGAGCCGTATATCGATTCTTGGGAATCAGACCTAGAACACGTATTGAAGAAAAAAATAGTTCGCGTTGTTTCCAATCCTATTGAGATTAAGCGCCTCACTACAGAAATGTATAGCCTATCCAGTTCGATAAGCCGAGCACAGGAAGGTGGCCCGGTTAAGAAAGGCATCGGCAATCTAGAACAGATGTTGGAGTTGGGTCATATTAAAGACCCGGAGGCTAACGATAAGCACATAGTGAATGTCGTGGATTGGATATTGCAATATGCCTTCGAACAACGAGCGAGTGACATTCACATTGAACCACGCCGAGAGAAAGGCAATGTGCGCTTTAGAATAGATGGTGTTCTCTACACGGTTTACTCACTGCCGATGCAAGTTCTTGCTGCTGTTACGAGCCGTCTCAAAATCCTGGGCCGTATGAACGTCGCTGAGAAGCGTAAACCTCAAGATGGAAGAATCAAAACCAAGAGCCCGAATGGAAACGAGGTTGAGCTTCGCCTCTCCACGTTACCTACTGTATTCGGCGAAAAGCTTGTAATGCGTATCTTCGACCCAGAAGTTCTACTAAAGCCGTTCGAAGAACTAGGGCTCATAAACGAAGACTTGAATCGTTGGAAAGATATCATCAAGAATAACAATGGTATCGTTATTATCACTGGACCGACAGGTAGCGGCAAGACAACAACTCTGTATTCAACCTTGAAGATGCTGGCCACGGAAGAAGTAAACGTATGTACTATTGAAGACCCGATAGAAATGGTTGAAGAATCATTCAATCAGATGCAGGTTCAAGAGAACATTGACTTGAACTTTGCCGATGGAGTGAAGGCACTGCTGAGGCAGGATCCAGACATTATCATGATTGGTGAGGTACGTGACCTTCCTACGGCCGARATGGCTATTCAGGCTGCATTGACTGGCCATTTAGTTTTCACCACTTTGCATACCAATGACGCGCCATCRGCGATTACTCGTCTAYTAGAGTTRGGYGTACCTTCCTATCTCATAAAGGCCACCGTCATAGGYATAATGGCACAGCGRCTGGTACGTGTACTTTGCCCRCACTGCAAGAARGAAACTGAGATGGAAGCAGAGACYTGGGCAGCGCTAACTCGTCCCTGGAAAGTAAAGTTACCGAAAAAAACCTTTGAGCAGGTTGGYTGTTTGGAATGTCGTGAAACTGGATTCAAGGGAAGAGAAGGTATCTACGAAGTGATGCCTTTCACTGAGCCCTTGCAACAGTACTCCGATAATAAAGACGATCTATCCACTCTTCGCAAACAGGCATATAAGGAAGGTATGCTCAGTCTGCGTCTGAGCGGGGCGCAAAAAGTAGCAGCTGGAATTACTACCGTCAAAGAAATTTTGCGCGTTACTCCAGATAACAAAGACTGAAGGCATTCGCTTCAGATCGACACTATGTGATCAGAGATTCCCTAGATGACGCAAAAAAGCCAAGAAAATATTCTGGTGGTTGGGCCGGCATGGGTTGGCGATATGATCATGGCGCAATCTTTGTTCATGTGCCTAAAGGAACAATATTCAGATTGCCGAATCTCAGTTCTAGCGCCGGACTGGACTCGGCCCCTGCTGGAAAGAATGCCTGAAGTAGAGAAAGGGATTAGCCTGCAGTTGGGCCATGGAGAGTTGCAGCTAGGTAAACGCCGGGCCCTTGGAAAATCCCTTCGGGGCGAGCAATTTACTATCTCTATTGTGCTGCCCAACTCCTTCAAGTCGGCTCTGATTCCCTTTTATGCGGATATCCCAAAACGGGTAGCYTGGAAGGGCGAGTGGCGCAATCTTCTGCTCAGTGACTGCCGCCATCTCGACAAGGAAGCATTTCCTCTTATGGTGCAACGCTTCGCCGCCTTGGCCTATCCGGCATCCAATGRYCCWCCGGATCAAATCCCTGAACCTAGGTTGCAGTCYAACCYMGAGAGCGTGGCAGAGGCACTGACTACATTTAGCCTAGGRTTAGAGCATAAGATATTGGCAATTTGTCCAGGGGCGGAATTYGGTGTCGCCAAACAGTGGCCYGCGGCGCATTTTGCCGCTACCTGCGAAGCAATGATCAATAAAGGGTGGCATGTGTGGATATTTGGTTCTGCTGCGGATACCGAAGTTGCCGATGAGATTTTGCAGATGCTYGTCGAAGAACAAAGACAGAATTGTGTAAGYCTGGCGGGTAGGACGAGTCTCGCTCAGGCGATCGATCTCTTGTCAGTCGCCGAGGCTGTACTATCTAACGATTCTGGGTTAATGCATATAGCCGCTGCACTTGATAAGCCGRTTGTTGCACTTTATGGTTCAACTTCGCCCGATTTTACGCCACCATTRAGTAGTAAGTCGAAATTGTTGTTCACGGATATCGWTTGYCGGCCCTGCTTTCAGAGAGAATGCCCTTTAGAGCACAAGAAGTGCCTGATAGAGCTCGAGCCCAGTAGAGCCATTTCTGCTATCRCCGAGCTAGYCTCCACTGAGCGAAYTTGAWTGATGAGCYCCAGAGSAAAACAGAATAGATTAGAAGAGAACAGGAAAGGAATRGTTCATTGCGAGTRCTAATAGTWAARGTCTCTTCTCTTGGTGATGTGATTCATACGCTRCCAGCAGTTACTGATGCGCARCGTGCCAGAAAAGATATTCGATTCGATTGGGTGGTCGAGGAGAAYTTCGCCGAGGTRCCGAGTTGGCATCCCGCRGTCGAAAATGTCATACCCGTGGCGCTAAGRMGATGGCGGCGCAACATCTTGAAGACYTATATGAATCACGAATTTCGTGYATTCAAACGCGMATTRCAAGGCGTTCAYTACGACCTCGTCATTGATGCCCAGGGACTTATCAAGAGTGGTTTTATTAGCCGACTCTCGAAGGGTCTAACGGTAGGGCTCAGCAACCGGACTATCCGTGAACCAATGGCTACGCTGTTCTATAACAAGGTCTATTCTGTCCCCTGGACAGAGCACGCCGTGGACAGGGTTCGGCAGTTGTTTTCTCGGGCGCTTCAATATGAATACGACCCGGACGAGATCGATTACGGCATCGATGTGAATAGAATAAATGTATCGAATGGCATTAACGAGAAAGCGGACAAGCAGGTTGTTTTCCTTCATGGTACAACGTGGCAGACAAAGCATTGGCCTGAAGAGTATTGGCGTCACCTCGCACACTTAGGAGCGAAAGCGGGTTATAAGGTTCTTCTACCTTGGGGCACCCCAGAGGAAAAGCTACGCGCAGAGCTTATTGCACAGGGCAACGAGCGGGTAGAGGTACTTGATAAGCAGACTCTGTCGGGACTCGCCAATTATATTCAACAGTCTGATGGCGTGATCGCAGTGGATACTGGCTTAGGGCATTTAGCTGCTGCGTTAGCCAAGCCAACAGTTTCTCTTTATGGCCCAACGAACCCAGGGCTCTCTGGAACTTTTGGTCACAATCAACTGCACCTTAATTCGAGCCTAAATTGCGCGCCCTGTGTTAAGAAAACCTGTGCATACTCAGGCCCGGGAGTTACTGGGGAATATGCAGGAAGTTCATTTGCTGTTAATCCACCCTGTTTTGCATCTCATGGACCGGTTGAGGTCTGGCAGCAGTTCGAAAAATTGTTGGATAAATCTTAATCGATGAATAATTAGGGAGCCTCTGATCAAGTCTATGACCACTCTGGCTTACAGCCGAATCCGCCATCACGGCGCACTTTTGCAGGCATGTGCCGACCTGACAAGGAAGTGTTTTGCTGCGAGCGGGTTCGGCTGTAAGCCCCCTTGGGCGCGGCTTGGCGCGCACCGCTGCTACGTTGTCGTACTTGCCAATGGAGTAACCATTACCTGCGCACGACGCCTTGCAGCAGTATGCTCCAAACTCGCGCAGAGTGACCATAGACTTGATCAGAGGCTCCTTAGCCAATGCATCTGAGTTTTCTCATTTACTCCTACTTTCCGTTTGGCGGATTGCAGCGGGACTTTCTTCGYGTAGCGATAGAATGTAAGTCGCGTGGGCATAACATWACTGTTTATACGTTGAGYTGGGATGGCGATATTCCGGATGGSTTARACGTTATCYTGGTGCCCGYTACAGYRCGAAAYCGYATTAAACGAAATGAGGCCTACACTAAATGGGTTCGCTCTGCAYTGAAGCAGCGGGAGGMCAGCCTCGTKATTGGTTTCAATAAGATGCCATTTTTGGACATCTATTTTGCCGCAGATYCCTGCTTTATGGAAAAGGCGATAGAGCAGCGAGGCTTCTATTACAAATWCACRTCGCGCTATAAACAYTTTCGTCAGTATGAAGAGGCAGTATTTTCCGCATCGCTGAKTACCGAAGTGTTAATCCTGTCCCCMCATCAGCGGATAGCATTTGAGAAATACTACCCCGGTTGTGGGCCTCGTCTTCATCAAGTTCCTCCTGGAATTTCAGTAGATAGAAAAGTCGATGTAATTGATAAGAAAATTGGCACGCGATTGCGTACTGAACTAGGCCTAGCTGCAACTACAAAACTGCTTCTACAAGTTGGTTCCGGTTTTCGAATCAAGGGTGTGGACAGGGCGCTCAGGGCAATGGCAGCTTTGGCGAAATCAGAGCTCAAGAATTGCCACTATCTACTCATAGGGCAAGACAAACCAGATCGCTATCTACGGCTTGCCAAGAAGTTAGGCATCGCTGAACAATTTACTGTCCTACCGGGTAGAGACGACATACCTCGATTTTTGGCAGCAGCGGACTTGTTGCTGCATCCGGCCTATTCAGAGAGTGCGGGCTATATGCTGTTGGAGGCGACTATCGCTGGATTGCCAGTGCTTACGACTTCCACTTGCGGTTATGCCTTTCATGTTGAACAGGCCAAGTCCGGTCTAGTGTGCAGTGATCCCTTCGAGCAATCGCAATTGAATAGTTATTTGGCGCGGATGTTAAAGGACTTAGACACTGCCGATTGGTCGAAGAATGGTCTGGAATATGGCAAGCAAGACGAGCTATATTCTCAAGCGTCTGCTGTGGCAGATTTTTTCGAAGAGTTTTTGGCCAGAAAAGCCTAGGGCACAGCATATGCACTATCTGAATGAAGACTTTGCAAAGGACCTCCCAAAGGGTGATTGGTTTCAGAATTTACAGGCGATGGAAGGTAAGGTCTATCGGGAAGTACAGGGCAGGAAGACTCTGCGATTCGCGCTAGGCGGCAAGAGTTACTTCATCAAAAACCATTTTGGCGTTGGCTGGAGAGAGATTTTTAAGAATCTTGTTCAGCTGCGCATGCCAATCCTGGGAGCCGAGAACGAATGGCGCGCAATCAGCAAGCTGAAGTCTCTAGGCTTGACGACGATGACATCTATGGCCTATGGCAGCAGGGGCTGGAATCCTGCGCGAAGACAATCCCTCATCGTCACTGAAGATCTTGCCGACACCGTCAGCCTGGAAGACTATTGCAAGGATTGGCGGCAGAACTCACCCAAGTTTGCACTGAAGCAAAAGCTTTTGAGTAAGCTTGCGAGTATTAGCAGAACATTGCATCAGGGGGGCGTCTGTCACAGAGATTACTATCTATGTCACTTCCTAATGCCGAAGGGCTGTCTTGATGTCGAATCCAATCAGGCGTTCGAGTTATTTGTAATCGACTTGCATCGAGCCCTAATTAAGAATCGGCTGGGCTTGCGTTGGATAATCAAAGACGTAAGCGGGCTTCTCTATTCGGCTATGGACATTGGGCTAACGCAGCGTGATTTTTTCCGATTTATCAAAATCTATGATGACATGAGCTTACGTGACGCGCTGGCACATAACGGACTCTTTTGGAATTCGGTGCAAAAGCGTGCTTTGTCTATGCATAAGAAACTAGGTCCGGTGAGTTAATGCTATGACTGTATTCTCAAGCGCAGAGCTTATCGCCATGGGTCGACACATACCCACGCCATTCAGCATTAACGTCGATACAGAGCAAGGCACTGTGGAGTTGAAGATTGATTCCCTGCTGCGGACGGTGCCAGGGAAAAGGCTAGTAGCGTTGTCCACTTGGCAAAATCGCGCTGTCATCGTGAAACTATTCATTAGCAGCAACCGCTGGAAGCGCGGCATGCAGAAAGACATTGCCGGCATGAATAGGCTCAAACAAGCGCATATTCCRAGCCCYAATCTTCTTCTCCAGACAACTAYTTCAGACAACAAGGGTGGCGTGCTAATTATTGARTATCTGCGCCAAGGAGCTAGCYTGGCGACATTGTTTGATGAGGCCAAGAGTGAAGAGGGTAAAGCCGAAATAGTAGAGATGGGTGTGAARGTGGTTGCTGATTGTCATCAGGCCGGYCTGTGGCAGAATGATAGTCATCTCGACAACTTCATGCTCTGTGCWGGTATTGTTTACGTTTTGGATGGYGSCGACRTTAAGAGCAAAGGAAGTGTCCTMGACAGTGATACTCGTCTMAAGAATCTGGCGATGTTTCTAGCRCAATTTCCTGTATCTCAAGATARACATTGGCGAGASCTATTCGGTCAATAYTGTAAGCAAGCGCCGGGRYTTACCCTTGATGACGCTGCTGACTTTGCCGGRAAAATAATTAAAGCACGACGAAAGCGACTYAACGCTTACGAGCGAAAGCTGARCCGATCTACCACTGCGAATCGMTGTGAGCAGGGTTCAACTTACTTCTATRTCTACGATAGGTCTATTCACTCCCCGGAACTCGATAGCTTTATTGCCGAYCCCGATAGTTTCATTACTGCGGAAAAACTGTTGAAAAATGGCAATTCATCCACCGTGGCAGTGATYAAAATCAACGAGCGTAACTATGTACTGAAGCGGTACAATATAAAAAGTTTCTGGCACRGTATTTCTAGGGCATTTCGTCCAAGTCGTGCTTACCATTCGTGGCGCARTGCGTCTGTAYTRGAAATGCTTGGTGTGGCTACAGCACATCCRTTTCTTTATTTGGAGGAACGTGTATTCTGGYTCTTCCGYAAACGCGCCTATTTTCTCAGCGAGTATATTGAAGGRCRSGACTTGGGAACGGCGTGGGAGAAGCAGGAAGTAGAGATTAACGAGAGCGAAATTGTGGAGTTGTTTAGASGCTTGTTCAAAATAATGGCTGACTATCGCATAAGTCATGGTGAYATGAAGGCRMMGAATNTTMTTKSTRCWNARACAAGGAACTCTATGTGCTGGACCTTGATGCCATGGTGCGGCACAGGTCTAGGGCAAGTTTCGTGGAGAAGTTTAGCAAAGACTTAAAACGATTTCGAAAGAACTGGGTGGGCACCTCGATGGAGCCCGACGTAAAAACGTTGCTAGCAGAAGCAGCAAAGTATTAGTTTGGCGTAGTCTATGACTGTCATTACATTAGGCTTATCAGGCGCTATCGGACACGACCCCGCTGCCGCACTCTTTATCGATGGCGAACTAGCCGCGGCTGTAGAGGAAGAGCGACTCATCAGGCGCAGGCATGCCTACGATCAGGCGCCCTACCTTTCTGCGCGACGCTGTATGCAGATCGCCCGYATAAAYCCTGCACAGATTGATCAGGTGGCGATTCCATTTGCGCCGATTAGTTTGTTTACGAAAGCYCGYTGGCACTATGCGTATCGACATTGGTATGCCCCTGATAGGGCAATCGATAGCMTACTGAATGGGAATAGGCGYTATCGAAGATATATCGCCGAGCTGAAAGAGCTCTTAGAGAAACTCCATATTCCAGCAGACAAAGTGAAGATTGTGCCGGTGGAGCACCAGCTCGCACATGCGAGTAGCGCTTACCATCTCGACGAACGTGAAGGGAAAACCGCGATATTTTGCAACGACTCAAAGGGCGAGTATTCGAATATTTTTCTTGGCTTTGGGGAGAACGGCAAGATCGAAAAGGTCAAAGAATTTTACGACCCTGATTCACTATCTGGCATGTATGCGGCGCTCACCGACTACCTTGGATTTGAAAGACTCAAAGGAGAAATCAAGGTTATGGGTATTGCTCCTTTCGGCGACGCATCCAAGTACGACCTTTCTCCGCTTGCGAAATTTAATGGTAAGAAGTTTACAGTAGATAATACCTTGATTGGCACCATCGGAATTCGCCGCTACAAGGCAAAGTCCAAGGGGCACTACTTTAGTCAGAAGCTTGTCAACATGTTAGGGCCGAGGCGCGTAGGTAATCTTATCGACGATCCCTATGTGCACTATGCCGCAGCGATACAGAAGCTCTATGAAGACCTGTCTGTCGAATTAATTAGGCACTATTTATCAGACATTCTTGCGGAAACCGGACGACTTGCGATTGCCGGCACAGGCTCGATGAATATTCGCTTGAACCAGCGTCTTGCGAATCTGCCGGAGGTTAAGGAGCTAATCGTACATCCGGCATGCGCCGATGCAGGCACTGCAATCGGTGCTGCTAGTTTTGCAGTGCGGCAATCGGGCATGAAGATTAAGCCAATTACACATATGTTTTATGGCCCTTCATACAGCAGTGATCAGTGTATCGATGCCTGTAAATCCCACCAAGATAAACCACTTTGGGAAATTCTAGAGGCACCTTATGAAAAGGCTGCACAGATCCTTGCCGATGGGCATCTACTTGCTTGGTATAAAGGCCGCATGGAATTCGGCACTAGAGCATTGGGCAATCGTAGTATTTTGGCTAATCCTAACTTTCCAGAGGTCGTGGAGAAGATCAATCACCAGGTCAAATTCCGGGAAGCCTGGCAGCCCTATTCAGTCTGCGTGTTGGACAGTGTAGCTGAGGAATTCATACCGGGAGAGCAACACGATAAATATATGTGCCGTGCGGTAACCGCCAGCGATAGTTGGGCTGAAAAATATCCAGCCATTGTCCATGTGGACAAGAGTACTGAAACACAAATAGTCGATGCAGATAGCAATCCAGGCTTGTATGCGCTGCTAGTTAGCTTTCAGAAAGAAACCGGCCATGGCATGCTAATCAACGCGCGCCTATGCCGCCCTGGAGAAGCCCTGGTGTGTTCGCCAGAGGACGCGCTTAATATGTTTTTGGGCACAGATCTTGACTATCTAATCATGGAAGGTGTCTTGGTTACTAAGCGAGAGCTATCCGATGATTGGTAGTGGATAGCGGCAAAATTATTCAGGGGCACCCTGATCTATTCTTTCGAAAAGTGCAAGTCGCTGTGTCTCGGTATCTGGAAAATATGCAAGTAACTTCAATTTATCCACTACGGTATTTTTCTTCAGTAAATTCTTCATTTCGAAGGTAAGTTCGACTGCAATCGTAGTGCCTATTTCGCTGGATAGAATCTCTTCCTCAGTTAGGTTTCTTTGYACCAAATCGTAGTCTTCGATCTTGCCACTGAAATAGGCAATCGCATGATTGTTTGTTATAAGCTCTGAAGAMTCGYCGGTATTTTGYGCTATCCATTCAATTGAGTCTCTGACRTAGGATTTYGATTCACCGAAACTATAGTAAGMATCGATCGCACAGTAGCTGAAGAAGATTGCAACGGCATAARCYRCRCTTTTTCGKCCTGCTAGYCTTGCGYTYTCTAGAATGTGAAGCACCACACCGGGGACGAATAAGACTAGYAAGATACACATCAGCATCGCGTAGCGGCTGGATAAATAGCGCGTAACAATAATGAARCTAAGGAGTATCAAAAARTTTATGCAGAGATAGAATGCTAYAGGTATAGCAACTTCYCTATTGAGACGAAGATGATTCTTAAAGAACCCAATRGTYAGAATRATYAGRTACGGGCCGCCTACGCCAGTGAAYAAGTTGGTTAATAGAATTGAAACCATRCCAGCGAGTAGGAATACTTCAATGTATTCWYGAGAGAAGGTMGCCGCGTAYTCCGAGAATAGCAATGAGCCTAAGAGCGCTCTTTCKTCATYGTTTAGCGTAAAATTACCAGAGATAAAAGGCTCGTAGATAGAAGCAAACTCGATGAAGAGCTGCGTTACGTTGAGGCCCATTAGTGTGAGAAAGAGTAGTAGGCCTATCGAGAGAGAAATCACTAAGGCATACATTTTGACGCAAAGAATTTTTCGAACGCGTGCCTCGAGATGCGTATTGAATAATAAAGCAAGAGGAGTAAATACCAGATAGGCAAGTGCCTCTACACGAAATGACGCTGCAAGGAGCAAGCAGGTGCAGAAAATAAAAGCAGGGCGTAGTGACCGCGTCTTGGCGTAGAGCAGATACTGCCAGAATGCTGTAAGAGAAAGTGCCCAAAATCCAATATCGCGAATTAGTAGGTCGCGGTATTCATTCAACTGCGGGTAAACCAGGATGCAGATTGCAGCAATGGCCAGCAAGGGTTCGGAATTATTGATTTCTTTTACAATACTGAGAAAGGCATACACAAGAATAGCGTAGAACATCGCGTTCACGAATAAACCAGCCGAGAATACATCCAGTCCAGTTACAGACACACTGCCGATTAGGATCGAGTATGTTGCCCATGAATAATGTTGATAGGCGGCGACGATCCCATCGGCAAGGAATATCTCAGCGGTACGTGCATAGGTATAGGCATCCGAGTTAGGAATCTCCTGCAGGAGTAGGGTGAAAATGGACAGCACTAGGCTCGCCGTTACCGCGATCCATCTGATGTCGTGCTGCCGCCAATCTAGATTCATTTTCGCCTATTTTTTTATTCTATTTTTAACTATTAATTTTTCAATACGAGATCAATAAGGTCTGGCGGAAGGCCCGGCAGCCTGTGTCTTAAATCGCTTGTGCAGCCAGAGATATTGGTCGGGCTGTTTTCTTATCGCGCGCTCCACCAACTCGTTGGTGGTGCGTGCGTCGGCTTCTGCGTTGCCGCTTGGAAACCCTTTTAGGGCAGGGGCGAAGTCGAGATGATACCCCGAGTTATCTTCATTGCGATAATGGCTAAAAAACACTACGGCGGAGTTATTTACCTTCGCGAATCGCGCAGTAGCGGTGATAGTTGCAGCCTGAACACCAAAGAAGGGCACGAATACGGAGTGCTTCGCACCGTAGTCCTGATCTGGAGCGTACCAGAGAATCCGGCCTGCCTTCAGGCTACGTATAGCGCCGCGCACATCTTTTCGATCGTAGACATGACGGAAATGGCGAATGCGGCCATTGAACATCGCCGCTTGAAACAGCGGGTTCTTGTTCGGGCGATAGGTTACATCCATATTTCCAATCAGATTGAACAAGAAACCACCCATTTCTAAGCTGGAGAAATGCGCGCAGAGCAGCAGCACACCTTGGCCTTGGTCGATAGCTGCCTGCAGATTCTCCAATCCAGTTACAGTGGTTCGAGATCGGAAGTCTTCCGGATTTCGAAACCAGGAGATGGCGACCTCGATGAGTCCTATGCCGTTAGACAGGAAAGTCTTTCTTACCAGCATCCGCTGTTCCCTCTCGGACAGCTCGGGAAAGCAAAGACGAAGATTAACCTCACAGATGTGTCGCCTCGACTTAGCGAAATAATAGCTGAGCAGCCCTAGGCCTCGCCCTAGTTGAATCTGCAAGGGATACGGCAGATGTGCCGCCAGCCACATGGCAGACAGGCCTATCCATGTCAGCCAATAACGTGGCGCAATGAATTTGCTTAGAGGTGTTCTTATTTGCGAATCTTCAGCCACGAGTATGCCAGCGAGCACCAGAATGAATGCTAAGAGATAAGGAGAATAATAGGTTTATCGCTCTTGGTGGCGCGAATTGTAGCAGAAGCCTAAGAAAAACAGCACTTTACGAATTTTTGATTGTCAATCCAGAAAAACTAGATGAAAAGCCCACCTACAGGGAAGTTAATGGCTATATCCGGCTGAATATCCCCACTTTCGGTGAGGAGGGAGTAAGTCGACTTTCAACTGGCATTATTCCTGTGATTAGCCCATGTGATATGATCAGCCGCCATAAAAAGCGGTAAATATGCCGCCTTTGAATACAGGAACCCTCAGATGAAACTTGAGATGCCACCTTTTCAACAAGCCAAGCTCTTGGTTATCGGTGATGTCATGCTGGACAGATATTGGCATGGTGCTGCCTTACGTATCTCCCCGGAGGCACCAGTTCCGGTAGTGCAAGTTGGCAATCAGGAAGACCGCCCAGGTGGCGCGGGAAACGTGGCGTTGAATATTGCCGCTCTGGGTTCGGCGGCTACGCTTATCGGTGTAGTCGGCAAGGACGATAATGCGAAGGATTTGGAGTCTCGCCTCACCGCTGCTGGAGTGTATTGCGAATTTTTGAAATCGGAAGATAAGCCGACAATTACCAAGCTGCGAGTAATCAGCCAGCATCAACAATTGATCCGCCTCGACTTCGAAGAGAAATTTGATGAGCAAGACGTGGCTGATCTGCAGTCGCTGGCGATTTCACTTCTTCCAAGCGCGCAAGTACTCGTGCTTTCAGATTATGCGAAGGGGGCATTGCAAGATGTAGCTGCCTTGATCCAGCTTGCAAGGGAACAGAATATTCCAATCATAGTCGATCCGAAAGGGACAGAATTTGAGAAGTACCGTGGAGCGACATTGATCACTCCAAACTTTAGTGAATTTGAAGCCGTTGTCGGGGCCTGTGCGAACGAAGAGGAATTGGTTAAAAAAGGCCTCAAGTTAATGAGCGACCTCGAATTGCAGGCGATACTTATTACCCGTGGCGAACAGGGTATGACATTGCTGCGTCCAGACTCGGAAGAATTGCATCTGCCTGCACGTGCGCGTGAGGTATTCGACGTGACGGGCGCAGGCGATACGGTGATCTCTGTGCTTGCCTCGGCACTTGCGGCGGGCGATGATCTTGCTGATGCTACGGCGATCGCGAATCTCGCAGCAGGGCTAGTGGTCGGCAAACTAGGTACCGCGGCAATAAGTGGCCCAGAACTACGAAGAGCGATACTGGCCGAGCAAGATTCTGGTATGGGTGTGATGACGGCAGAGCAACTTAGTATTGCCGTGCATGATGCTAAAGCTCACGGAGAGAAGATAGTATTTACCAATGGCTGCTTCGATATCATTCATGCAGGACATGTCGGTTATTTAAGCCAAGCCAGAAAGCTAGGTGATAGGCTCGTCGTAGCGATCAATGCAGACAGTTCTGTAACGCGATTAAAAGGGCCGGGTCGCCCAATTAATCCTGTTGAGCGTAGAATGGCCGTGCTTGATGGTCTGGAGGCGGTGGACTGGGTCGTAAGTTTTGAAGAAGATACGCCAGAGGCGCTGCTGAAATCTCTACAGCCAGATATCCTTGTTAAGGGTGGAGACTACTCCTTAGAGCAGGTTGTCGGCGGCGCGTACGTTCTTTCCTATGGCGGCGAAGTGAAAGCGCTGGAATTTCTAGACGATTGCTCAACCTCGGCTATAGTAGAAAAAATGAAGGACTCGGGTTAAAAAGATTGAGACAGCAGTAATCAATAGAGCTTTGTTACTGAGCAGCTTCTACATTTTCCTGTAAATGCTTTGGATTTATAGTTCCCACAATCACGCTAGTAACACCTTTTTTATCCAGTGCGAAGCGAAGGTTTCTTTCGGCGAAGTTAGTGCCAACAGGATTCGCGTTTGCCTCGGGCTTGATACAATCGTGCCCGCTATTCAGTGCCTTTTTTACGAGAACCCCTTTCTTGAGTGCAAGCGCATGATCGATCACTATCGCGTCGTTCTGCGTCGATGGATTATAGGTCACCATTACTAAGTCGAGCATTTCAGCGGCCTTCATGCCGCCTTCCACCGTCTTAGTAGACATGCCAATTGCCTTGATGAGGCCTTTTTCCTTGAGCCGCAGAAGGGTTTCAGGGCAATCGCTGGATTCGAGAATTTTAACATCCTGCCCATCGGAATGAATCAAGACGATATCAAGGTAGTCAGTTCCTAGATCTCGTAGACTGCGCTCGATACTGTGTTGTGTGTGTTCTGCCGAAAAATCGAAGTAGGACTTGCCGGCGGTAAACTCTTCGCCGACCTTGCTGCAAATAATCCAATCTTGACGCTCGATGAGGAGGCGTCCCAAGCGCTGCTCGCTGCTGCCATAGGCTGGGGCTGTATCGATGAAATTGATGCCAAGTTCTTTGGCCTGGTCAATCAGTGCGGATACTTCTTTATCGGAAGGAAGCGAGAAATCGCTCGGGTACTTCACCTTTTGATTGCGGCCGATCTTGACCGTACCTAAGCCTAGGCAGGAAATCTCGAGGCCTGTCTTTCCCAATGTTCTTTTTGCCAAGCTCATTTATTTCTAACCCCAACGTGAAGTAGCGATTTCAGCTGGCTCTAACACATCACTCAAATTTTGCTCTGTCGACGGGGTTGAGGGAACAACTCCGCTGGCTACCAAATGATCACTAATATTATCGGCCAAATTGGGTGTAAGAGTCAGCTTCGTAGGCCATGCAACCAACACATTGCTTTCTTCAATAAAGTAGGCATCTTCCGGGCGAGTGTTGTTGTTTATGTTGGCTTCCGCCCTGTCGATGGTAAAGCAATGAAATTCTGTTGCATCAAAATCTATCCACGGGAATAAAGTTGCTAGAAGCTTTCTCGCGACGTGAATCTGAGCATCTTTATCTTTGCCTACGCCTGACTCAGCAATCTCGCCACCCAGGTACCAAACCGTCTCACCCTCGGCATCGCTATGGGAGGTAACAGTCAGCTTCGGTGTTAGACTAAAACTATCTCCTATGCAGTGCACGAAAACAGGAGGAAGGGCTTTCCCCTTCACATAGACCATATTCAGTGGTCTCAGTTGCGACTTCGGTTTTGTTAAGCTGGCATCATCAATGAGTTGCTGATTGCCTTTACCCGCGCTAAAAATAAATTTCTGTGCTTCGAGAACAAATTGCATGCTTTCATCATTGAATGAGATGGCGTTGACCAATCCCGATTCATTGCGCTTGAACGTATAGCTCCCGGGCTGCACCCTGAATATCCGGTCACGCTGCTTCTCAATTAACACGTCTAGTAGGGAGTTTGTATCCACAACAAAATCTGGAAGTTTATAGAGAACTCCTTCGACAGTGGCTGCCTTAAAAAAATCTGGGTAGTCTCGCTGCTCGACTGCGGTAACTCGGCCGCTTAGGCTTTTGCTACCGAGAAAAGTCTTAAGTTTCGAGCGAAATCCAGAGTTGGACCACATATAGTAGTGTTCGCTGAGTACGCGGCATTCTCTAAGGTCGATCTCGTCTTCGCCGGCTAGAGCGCTGCGCCAGCGTGCAGGCATGTCGGATATGACATTTGCTGCACCACTGAGGGCTCCATTCAGTGCATATTTGAGGCCGCCGTGGATAATGCCTTGTGATGCGAGGGTCTGGCCGGAACCGAGCTTGTCAGTCTCCAGCAATATGACTTGATAGCCTTGATTGCTTAAGCGGTTCAGTAACCAGAGGCCTGCAATTCCACCGCCAAATATGACGATGTCGGTTGAATAGCTCGATGTCATTCGTTACCTTAGCTCGGTACTGTGATTGATGCGTAGGACATGAGTGTCGTGCTGCATTTAGATAGACCACAAGATTCAAATTATATCGCCATCAGGGACTATTTCCCAATTACTTCCCTACCTTAGCGGCAAACTAAAGTACTAGGCCAAATTTTCATGCATCGAATTATCTACAGTGCCATTTTCTATCTTGCACTGCCTGTGATTTTGCTTCGTCTGCTGATTCGGTCTGTGAAAGTGCCGGCTTATAGGARGCGYATTGCTGAGCGCTTTGCCCTWCAGTCGATGCCYCTRGGGTTTGATAAGAATAAGCTTACGCTCTGGATCCACGCGGTTTCGGTGGGTGAGACCGCYGCATCCGCGCCGTTGGTAGCAGAACTACWGCGTCTCTATCCAGRCGCTCARATTGTTATGACTACCATGACACCCACCGGTTCAGACCGGGTTCGCATGCTTTTCGGCGAGTCAGTGATKCACGTCTAYATYCCTTACGACCTACCGGGTGCCTGTWATCGATTYCTTGATAAATAYCGGCCAAGTCTTTTAATMCTTATGGAGACAGAGCTGTGGCCCAATTTAGTACAYTCYTGYCATCGTMGAGGTGTCAAACTGTTGTTAGCGAATGGCCGRYTATCKGAAAAGTCGGCGGYAGGATATGGCMGATTCGCRACATTCACGCGCAGCCTTCTAGAGAAGATYGATAGCATAGCGGCTCAAGCGGCGCCGGATGCACAGCGMTTCATCGATCTYGGGGCCAAYCCAAAACAGGTAGAAGTTACAGGAAGCTTGAARTTCTTAGTTGATGTGCATAGACAAAAAAARTCAGCRTACTTCTCTGCAATCAAAAATACCTTGCGGCCTGTTTTGGTGGCAGCTAGTACACGAGAGGGCGAGGAAGAAAAAGTGCTAGCCGCATTCAAAAAATGTGTTGTTAAAACTCCTTCTCTACTTCTGATATTAATTCCCCGTCATCCTGAACGATTCGCTAGGGCAAGAAAGTTAAGTGAGGACGAAGGCTTCACTACAGTGAAGCGCAGTGACGGAGCAGTAGAGCCTAACATTCAAGTTGTGATAGGCGATAGTATGGGTGAAATGCTGGACTACTATGGTGTTGCGACGATTGCCTTTGTTGGTGGAAGCCTCGTCGATACCGGTTGTCAGAATGTTCTCGAGCCAGCGGCGTTGGGCGTGCCAATTTTAGTAGGGCCCTCACAATACAATTTCGCGACGATTTGCAAACAACTGGAACACTCTGGAGGGCTAAAGACTGTAAAGAACGAATTGGAGCTAGCTCAGAGCCTTTCTGCACTAATAGCAGACGACAGGGCACGGCAGAATATGGGCGAGCGAGCAAAACAGCTAGTAAGAGAGAATCAGAATGCCTTGCCTGCACTGATGAAGCTAGTGGAGCCTCTTATTCAAAAAGTCTAATGACTTTCTCTATTCGAATTGGCGTGTCAGGTTTTCAGAGCCACTGGATGTCACACGAATATTGTCCTCGATGCGAATCCCTCCACAGGGATAGAGTTCGTCGACTGCATTCCAGTTTATCAATTTTCCTCGATCTGAGCCGCGTTCCGCTTCCAGAATAAGCGGGATGAAGTACAAACCCGGCTCTATTGTAAAGATCATATCGGCTTCCATCACACGCGTATTTCTCAGTGCCGGGGAATGTTCTGGCGGAGGCAATATGGCTCCACCAATATCAGACTGATGTCCACCTACATCGTGTACCTGAATTCCTAACAGATGTCCCACGCCGTGAGGCATAAATAGTTGAGGGATATTACGCTCTACTAAATCTTCCACTTTCCCTATACAGATATTGTGATCAATCAGGATCCTAGCAATTTTTGTTAATGTCGACGCATGTAACGACTGGTAGGTTTTCCCAGGCCTCACCTCGTCGACTAGCGCGAGCTCTAATGCTTCCATAGCAGTAACGAGAGATCGAAATTTAGGATTAGCGTCTTCACTTACCGAAGTACGGGTTATGTCCGAACCATAGGCCTTTACGCGACAGCCTGCATCAATTAAGAGAACCTGCCCCTTGTTCGTGTTGGTCTTGCGTTTGAACTGATAATGCAATATCGCAGACTTCTCGTTGAGTGCCACGATATTTGTATAAGGACATTCGTCCTCYAGAYTCTGYGTGGCCAGSAGAAAGGCYRTGTGGATCGCRTATTCACTGCCTCCCCCTARGAAACAAGTCTTAGCRGCAGCATGTCCRACAAGGGCTAGCTGATTAGCAGCACGCAGCTGTTCGAGTTCATAGCCTGTTTTCACGGCTCGCGAGAARTCCAGATAGCTTAGTRGTTTTTYRGGGTTAATCAGTGCTTTATCAATRCAGAGRGAGTCGGCGATGTCGGCATGTCCYCCGATGTAGGCAAGATYTGATACCGAACGCTGCTTTAGCTGGACGATGAGTTCATCCAAACTGCTYAATCTAAYGATAGAGAGCGCTTCYTCCCAYTCKGGTTCYAGGTCTATGCTCTGTTCGTACCAGAAATCACTGGGYACGACYTGGAARTARATGGGYTTCTCATCGGGCCGAAAATAGATGAACTGGTTGGGTCGGTTTACTGGTATCCAGTGCAGCAGATGCCCGTAAGCTTGGAATGCCACTCCTCGATCATCTCCATAATAGTGTTGTTCCGAGCCGCTATGCACCAATACTGCCGCCAGTGGTGGATTCTCGTTGGCGGCATATTGCAGGGCGTCAGCATAAGTGCGAGTGAGTGTAGCTATATGGTTGGCATAATTGTCTATGGTCAAGTCCGTGCCTCTGAGTGCTGTTTAATGCAATGAGTTGGAATTATACTGTGGATTGACCGTGA
>JAESUV010000212.1 GCA_016762975.1 Gammaproteobacteria bacterium
ATCTCCTCCAATACAGATGTCACTGAGCCAACTATTAGAACGTCTGCAACCACGGTTTTGGAGATGGAGGCAGGATCGATATCCACATGCAGAATAGTTGCATCCGGGCAAAATTTGCTAACGTCCGAATTCGTTACCCGATCATCGAAGCGAACACCTATCGCAAGAAGCACATCACTGTAATGCATCGACATGTTTGCCTCATAAGTGCCGTGCATTCCTAACATGCCTAAAAATTGCCTGTCCGATGCAGGATAGGCGCCCAGTCCCATTAACGTGTTTGTGACCGGAAAGCCTAGCTTACGAGCAAGCTCAGTCAATAACGCCGAACCTTCTCCTTGAATAACACCGCCACCGGCATAGATCATCGGGCGCTTCGCGCTCATCAATACATCTACCGCTTTCTTGATTTGACCCGAGTGCCCTTTCGCGGGAACTGTATAGGAACGCATCTTAACATCGGCAGGATATTCGTAATCGAACTTCGTCTTCGGATCGGTTACATCTTTTGGAATATCGATAACAACCGGGCCAGGTCGCCCAGTTGTGGCAATATGAAATGCCTTCTTCACGATGAGCGGAATGTCAGCCGGATTCTGAACCATGAAACTGTGTTTCACGATAGGGCGAGAGACTCCCACCATGTCCGTCTCCTGAAAACCATCGGTGCCTATCATCCTACTTTCTACTTGGCCCGAGATCACCACCATGGGAATTGAATCCATGTACGCTGTCGCTATGCCAGTTATCGCATTGGTTGCACCGGGACCAGAAGTCACTAGTACCACGCCTGGCTTGCCCGTACCCCGAGCATAACCATCCGCAGCATGAGTCGCTGCCTGCTCGTGTCTTACTAAAATGTGTTCGACCTTGTCTTGATTAAAGATCGCGTCATAGATGTGCAATACGGCTCCACCGGGGTAACCGAATATAACTTCTACGCCCTCATCATACAGGGCACGTAGGAGCGCCTCACCACCAGATAATTGATCCACTTTTCAATGCCTCTAAACCGTCTTTCGTCGACTTCCTGCCGATCAAACAGCAGGAAAAATGTAACAGCACAACCGACCAGAGATGGCCGCTGCCTAGTGATTACTTCTAAGAATTTCTTATAACAGTCTGCAAGCCTCGAGGAAAACCGTCGATTCTTGCTTCTTGTCGGCCCCGTACGCGATAACGTGATAGAGGCTCGTAGGTGGATGTTTTCTAACACCTAGATAGCAATCTGCCGATGTGCCGGTTGCGGCGAGTGCAGATTACTGCAAAAGGGCTGAAGGTTGACCTAGCCACTCTGCTTTACTAAGTCGGAATTTTGCCATTAATACAAGGAAAGTCAAGCTCTTCTATTCGCCATTGCCCGTATTTACTGGCGTGAGCGCATATCAGAACTGGTGATAGGGCGACGGTAACTTACGCTACCGTCGACTTTTCGACGTCAACAGGGCTAGATTTCGAGAAAGCCAGCTCCCCATCGCCGTCTAGATCTATTGCAATCACATCTCCAGCAACAAAGTCTCCCTGCAACATCTGTTGAGCAAGTTGGTTTTCGATGCGATTTTGAATAACGCGCTTAAGGGGACGCGCGCCGTAGACAGGGTCATACCCGAGGGTAGCAATCTTATCCAATACCGCGTCAGAAACCCTTAGACTTAGATCATTATCTTGTAGCCGCTGATTCAATAATTGAATCTGGATATCCGCGATACCGCGAATTTGTTCTTTCAGTAAAGGATGGAACACCACMGTCTCATCAATACGGTTCACAAACTCTGGCGAGAAATGCTTAACRACCCGCTCCATCACAGCTGACTTAACAGATTCGTAGGCAAGCTCATCCRCTATGCCTTCAGACATCATCTCCTGAATGCGATCRGARCCGAGGTTCGASGTCATCACTACKACCGTATTCCGAAAGTCCACTGTCCTACCRTGACCGTCAGTCAAGCGTCCGTCATCCAGCACCTGCAAGAGAATATTGAATACATCCGTATGCGCCTTTTCAACCTCGTCTAACAGCAAAACCGAATAMGGCCTCCTGCGYACTGCTTCGGTAAGATAGCCGCCCTCTTCATAACCGACRTAGCCGGGAGGAGCACCTATRAGCCGAGCCACTGAATGTCGCTCCATAAATTCTGACATGTCGATTCTGATCATCGCYTCTTCGGTATCGAARAGGAACTCCGCCAAAGCCTTACACAACTCTGTCTTACCTACCCCGGTTGGCCCCAAGAAAAGAAAAGAGCCATTGGGTCGGTTAGGGTCAGATATTCCCGACCTAGATCGCCGCACGGCATTTGCGACCGCTTGAATCGCCTCATCCTGACCAATCACACGCTTATGCAACGCGCCTTCCATCTCGAGCAGCCTAAGCTTGTCTCCCTGTAGCATCTTACTCACCGGTATGCCCGTAGAGCGCGACACCACATCGGCGATTTCTTCTTCGGTAACGCGATTCCGTAGCAGCTGTTTCTCCGTTGTCTCGGCTTCCGCCGCCGCCTCAAGTTTTGACTCGAGGCTGGGAATCAGCCCGTATTGAATTTCAGACATGCGAGCTAGGTCGCCAGCTCGTTGCGCGAGTTCCATATCATTACGTGCCTGCTCGAGATTGCTTCTGATTAGCTGAGCATCTTGCAAGGAAGCCTTCTCAGATTTCCAAATTTCCTCTAAGTCAGAAAATTCCTTTTCCAACTCGGCAATATCTTCTTCCAGCTTCTCTTTGCGTTTCTGTGAAGCTGGGTCTTCTTCTTTCTTTAACGCCTCGCGCTCGATCTTTAGCTGGATAAGCTTTCTTTCTAACATATCCATTTCTTCTGGTTTGGAGTCGATCTCCATGCGAATCATACTCGCCGCCTCATCAATGAGGTCGATTGCCTTATCCGGCAGTTGCCTGTCGGTGATGTAGCGCTGCGACAATTTCGCCGCCGCGATTATCGCGCCGTCGGTAATATCGACACCATGGTGCACTTCGTACTTTTCCTTCAGGCCACGTAAGATAGCTATCGTGTCCTCTTCGCTAGGCTCTTCCACCAATACCTTCTGAAACCTACGTTCCAGCGCCGCGTCTTTTTCAACATGCTGACGGTATTCGTCTAGCGTAGTCGCACCAACGCAGTGCAACTCACCACGAGCCAGTGCGGGCTTCAACATATTGCCTGCATCCATGGCGCCTTCGCCCTTTCCTGCACCGACCATGGTGTGTAATTCATCTATAAACAAGATCACCGAACCGCCCAGCTTCGACAATTCGTTCAATACACCTTTGAGTCTTTCCTCAAATTCTCCGCGGAATTTCGCGCCGGCTATTAGTGCTCCCATATCCAAGGACAAGACCTTCTTGTCCTTCAATCCTTCCGGTACTTCGCCATTTACTATTCGCTGCGCAAGCCCTTCGATGATTGCTGTTTTACCAACACCTGGCTCACCAATTAATACCGGGTTATTTTTGGTGCGGCGCTGCAACACTTGTATGGTGCGCCGTATTTCTGCGTCCCGGCCAATAACAGGATCAAGCTCGCCTTTCTCAGCACGCTCGGTTAGATCAACACAATATTTTTCCAATGCCTGCCAGGAATCTTCTGCACCGGCAGAATCAACGTTTGCGCCACCTCGTAGATTCGTGACAGCATTTTCTAACGCTTGTGGGGAGACACCGTAGGAATTCAATAACTTACCAACCGCGCCTGAATCTTTCATTGCAACAAGCAGTATTGTCTCGCTGGAAACAAAAGAGTCGCCTTTCTGTTGAGAAATTTTGTCAGCCTTATTCAATACTTTTACCAGATCGCTGGACACCGAAATTTCACCCGTACTATCTTGTAGCTTCGGCAAATCGTCAACTAGGGTTTGTAACTTAGCTCGTAGATCCGCGATATCAAATCCGGTCTGTGAAAGTAAAGGACGGATGGAGCCGCCTTTTTGATCCAGCAGAGCAAGCAGCATATGACAAGGCTCAATAAAATTATTGTCTCCACCCAACGCCATAGATTGTGCGTCTTCTAGAGCTGACTGTAGCTTGCTTGTTAACTTATCGATTCGCATAACGATTCCACATGAGTTCCGCCATAGCGGATGCTATTAAATAGTATTTCTTGAATTAAATAATGGGGGCTTTAAGGCGAAATTCAATGACAGTAAGAATTTTTTATTGAGCGAGATCAAAGTTAAACGGGAAATTTAGCGCCACCAATTAAGAATTGGAACTATGCTTCAATATAGATAGCATTCAACATTCGGCCAGTTGTTCCATCGCGCCGATAAGAAAAAAACTGCTCATTGTCACAATAGGTGCAGTAGTTGCCGCCGCTTATATTGACAATTCCAAGAGCAGATAATTTTAATCTTGCGATGGCATACATATCCGCCATGAATTTTCCCTGATTTGTACTGGAGATAAAGCAAGCTTCCATAGCGGAATCTAGCGATGACGAACCCCCTACAGCGAGGAAGCTGTCCCTGACCTGAGCTCCCACCTCAAAATGACATGGACCGATCGCAGGCCCTAACCAAACTGCCAAGTTAGAGAGTGAAGTTGACATGCGCGAAATCGTATTTTCAATGACACCTGACGCCAAGCCTTTCCAGCCTGCATGTATTACGGCCACTTCTGTGCCGTCTAGAGCCGCTACAAACACCGGCAGGCAATCTGCAGTCTGTACACAGCAAACCAGGTTCGGGCGCGCAGTCAGCATGGCATCAGCGGTAAGTGTAGGCCCCGCCTTGTTAACTACTACCGCAGCGTTGCCATGAACTTGTTCTAACCATTGCCATTCTGCCGCTCTAGGCAACAATTCTTGCAAAAGAGCTCGATTTGACGCAACGCGATGCGAGTCATCGCCAACATGAGTAGCCAAATTAAACGAAGCATAGGGTGACTCGCTCACCCCACCCTGACGAGTCGTGGAGAACGCGACGATTCTGGACGAAACTGCCCAGTCGGCGGCAATTGTCCGCTTGCAAGTCATGCACCGTCTCGGCGAAGTGCTTCGATTAGCTCCACCATATCCGCGGGAGTATCCGCACGCCAGCTCATGCGCTCGCAGCTTTGGGGATGGTCCAGCTCCAGCTTCCTAGCGTGCAAGGCCTGCCGCTTAAACCCTCGAAGACAATCACTCAGCTCGATTGAGCAAGCCGCGGGTAATTTAAAGCGCCCCCCATAGAGCTGATCACCAGTGAGGGGATTGTTAAGGTGCGCCATGTGCACGCGAATTTGATGCGTACGGCCGGTTTCCAAGTTCACTTGCACATGGGTGTGACTACGAAATCGTTCTATAACTCTGTAGTGGGTTATTGCTTCCTGCCCTGATTCCACCACCGCCCTCTTCTTTCGGTTAACAGGGTGCCTACCCAGATCCCGACTAATACGACCGCCACCGGTCAGAACCCCCTGCACAACGGCTTCGTACTCTCTACTTACCGATCTTTCTTGGAGCTGCCTTACCAGATCTGCATGCGCAGTCAACGTCTTTGCAACCACCATAAGACCGGTGGTGTCTTTATCGAGGCGGTGCACAATGCCGGCGCGAGGCAATTCCTCCTGACTTGAATTGTGATGCAATATGCCATTCAACAGCGTCCCTTCGCTATGCCCAGCGGCAGGATGCACTACAACATTGGTGGCCTTGTTAATTACCATCAGCTGTTCATCTTCGAAGACAATATCCAGAGGCATCTCCTGGGCCACCCAAGACTTAGCGGCCTCTATCTTTGCCTCTACGACCAGGCAGTCGCCAGGCTCAAGCCGATCACGAGGTCTAAGTTGCTTGCTGTTGACCAGCAGCGCTCCCTCTCGAATCCAATTTTGTAGTCGCGCACGTGAATATTCAGGAAACAATTTGGCTGCAATCTGGTCTAACCGATTGCCCGATAGCTCTTCGGTAACTTCTGCTTTAAGTGAAATATGACTTGTCATGAGGGCATGATACTTGATTAAGCCGCTGTACACAGTAGGCCTGAGTAGAGTTCTCGAGTTACCGAGTCACAGCACAGGTTGGGATTGCGGCCAGTGCTGTGGTTAAATAGCGTTTTTTTGCAGGCTGGCGATAGCACAGTCTCTGAACTAGATCACACAACAGACCTAACAACAGGAAGAACAGTGCGCGCTTCAGTTTTAAGATTACCTTTAATTATCTCTCTATCCCTGCTTCTTGGGGCCTGTGGTTGGTTTGATAGTGGCGAAAGAGATGCCTTTGCTGGGCTATCAACCGAAGAGCAGTTTTATCGCCGCGCGCTAGAGCAATTAAACTCTCAGAATTTTCAGGGTTCCATCGCCACTTATCAGGCGCTGGAGTCGCGCTTCCCCTTCGGTAGGTTCGCAGCACAAGCACAAATCGAAATCGTCTATGCCTACTATAGAAACGGAGATTCCGAGGCTGCTAGAGCGGCAGCCGATCGCTTTATCCGGCTCCACCCAGATAACGAAAACATCGACTATGCCTATTATATGAAGGGGCTATCCTCATTCACCGATGATCGCGGGCTGATTAACCGCTTCATACCCATCGACCCGACTAAGCGAGACCCAGGTCGGGCGAGCGAATCTTTTTCAGACTTCTCACAGCTACTTGCACTTTACCCTGACAGCCCTTATTCCGCTGATGCTAGGGCGCGCATGGTGTTCCTACGCAACAATCTAGCCGCCTACGAAATTCATGTTGCCAACTACTACCTTGAGCGACGCGCCTATGTTGCAGCGCAGCGGCGCGGCCAGTATGTGGTCGAGAATTTTCAGGGCACCCCGGCTGTCGCCGACGGTGTAGCTATCATGGTTGAGTGTTATCTGCGGCTGGGCCTTCCTGATCTTGCCGACACATCGTTCACTTTACTGAAAGAAAACTACCCGGACCATGCCTCGATCGACGATGACGGTGAATTCATCATCCGCACAGAAATCACTAATCCATCTCTGCTCTACACCCTCTCGTTTGGCTTAATCGGCGACAATCGTATCGAGCCCCCATTAGCCCCCACTACTAGACCTCTAAATTCTGGTAGCCAGCAGATTATCAACACCCAGACGCGCCCTCAAGCTGCGCGTCGTTCCTGGTTTAGCATCCTAACTTTCGGCATCTTCGACTAGATTACCCAACACAGCCWTCGCCARATGCATGACGATGGCTGTGCTTCCRTAAAAACCTCCTATTTTACCCRCTCTCAAGTAAACCCTTCTTGCGTTCCTGCGTTTGTATWACTGGGAAASARTCATWTTGAGTATTGATTAGCCGATACAGTGCAGTAAGCGGCCAAACGTAGCGAAGTAASAACCCTATGAATATGGCCGTCTCTGGAGAKTTGATTCTGAATAGCTCAGTATTRCTGGACAAATTCCTTGCAGGCGTTCARTCACGCGCCTTCCGCATTGCYCARATCGCAACAGGCAATCAGGAAGATGCRCTGGATTTAGTGCAGGACGCGATGTTCAAGCTTGTGGAAAAATATTCTGATCGCAGYGAACARGAATGGACTCCCCTTTTTTACCGCATCYTAAACAGCCGTATCAACGATTGGTACCGTCGCARCACGGTCAGAAACAGACAYAGAAGCTGGCTAAGCAATACCGATSAAGAAGGAGAAGACCCGATTCAAACCGCTCCGGACCCYTACGGACGCTCACCCGATGAAGAAACTGTCACCCGTGAAGGCATGGACAAGCTGCAGATCGCTCTAGAGGGGCTACCTGCCCGCCAGCAACAGGCTTTCCTGCTGCGTGCATGGGAGGGACTAAGTGTTAGGCAGACGGCAACAGCCATGGAATGCGCCGAAGGGAGCGTCAAGACCCATTATTCGCGAGCCATTCACAGCCTTAGAGCTCAATTAGGGGAGCACTGGCCATGAACAAATTAGATGAAGAGGTTTTAGTACAAAATATTTGCAGGCATTTAGATGCCAGCATTGCGCATCTGCCTCAGTCCATTAGCCAATTTCTGGCGATGAGCAGGCAAGCCGCACTGCTGCAAAACACGCATGCCAACTCACAAGACCCTGAAGCTCTAGAGAACGCAGTCAGCAAAGAGTTGAATGACAACAGCGCCCTAGCGCCTGATATTGAAGCGAGGCTCGGTCAGATTCGGCACAACGCTGTCGCTAAATTCGAACAATTACAAGAGAAAGCGGCAGCAACCACTGGCTTTTCATTTAACGCGTGGATTAAAACCCAATTCGACGCATTCAATTTATCCGCCTCAGCGGGTATGCTTGCTACAGCCTCCATAGTAGTTACTGCGATAGCTATTTTTTATGTGAATTCCAGACCAGCAGGGTCGCTAACACTGGATGAAGAGATTAGCCTTGTTGCTACAGTCGAAGACATTGAGCTCTATGAGAATTTGGAATTTTATTTGTGGCTCGCCGAAAACGAATCACTCACGCTGTGAGTTTCCAGACATTCAGCTAAGGCGTAAGCTGCAAATCTATTCCGAGCGGGTCCTGTTACTCGCCTGCATGACCGGGGCAGTTACGAACACGATTGCTGCAGAGAATGAACAGAGTGAGGGTGCAGCCGATTTAGAATTTTTAGAATTTCTAGGTCAATTTGAAACAGATGCCGGCGTATGGATAGACCCCGACAGCTTATTAGCAGAAGAGTTTACTGAACTACTGAAGGCTTCGACTGAAGCCGGTTCAGATGACGATTCATCCAAAACTGATGATGTGGCGAATGACAAACAATGACTAAGAGAACAAGCATAAACAAGCTACTCTTTCTGGTGATATTTTTCGCGCAGATTAGCCTCGCTCAAGAAAAGATTCCTTGGACAAATTTATCGCTCGAAGAACGGCAAATACTGCAACAGCTCGAACCACAGTGGGAAAATCTCAGCATTGAGAGACAGCAGCGCCTGCGTCGAGGAGCGAACCGCTTTCAACAAATGCAACCTGCAGAGCGTTCGCAAGCGCGAGATCAACAGCAGAGATTTCAAAATTTATCGCAGCAGCAACAGCAAGTAATCAACCAACAGTTTCAACGCTTCAACAGCTTAAGCAGGCTAGAACAACGCCGCCTAAGAAACATACAAAGGCGCTTCCAAAACATGCCAGAAGCAGAACAAACCAGACTCAGAGAACAATTTAAGCAGCAGTCAGGACAGGCTACTACCCAACCCAATCGGGGCGACGCGGCACGTAGCACAGAGAACCAACAACGTATTCGTGATGTAATTCGACAGAATCAAGATGTGCTACGGCAGAACAGGAATCAAACTCCGCAGGTGCGCCCACAAATACCGCAACGTCCCCCCGCGACGAGGCCTCCACCTAGGTAGCCATTCAAGCTAGAGAGGTGAAACGAAGCTATTCACCTAGTGGCCAGGCATTGGTAATCGGATAACGACGATCGCGACCAAATCCGCGCTGTGTTAGCCGAACCCCTATGGGGCTCTGCCGCCGCTTATACTCATTTAAATCTACAAGCCGCAGCACACGCCTCACTGTTTGCTCATCGAATCCTTGTTCAATAATAGCGGCGGCACTGTGATCGTTCTCCACGTACATCTCTAAGATACGATCCAATACGTCATAGGGAGGCAGGCTGTCTTGATCAACTTGGTCTGGCGCGAGTTCAGCTGATGGAGGACGATCTATGACCTTCTGCGGGATGATCTCCGCCGCTTCTGACGAATATTCAGTRTTGCGATAGCGAGCCAARCTATAGACCAGMGTYTTCGACACATCTTTTAACACRTCAAACCCACCTGCCATRTCGCCATACAGCGTCGAATAACCCACTGCTATTTCACTCTTGTTGCCAGTGGTGAGAACCAACAGACCCTTCTTGTTAGATATAGCCATTAGGAGAACACCTCTGCATCTTGCTTGCAGGTTCTGCTCGCTAACGTCAGTTTCGGTATTGACAAACTGCGCTTCCAGGGCCTGCATAAATGCAGAGTAGATTCCCTCGATTGATATCTGTTGATAATCAACACCTAGTGTCTTGGCCTGCTGTGCAGCCGCATCGAGACTGAGCTCGGATGTGAAGGTAAATGGCATCATCACAGCCTGAACGCGATCGCTGCCTAGCGCATCCGTCGCAATAGCGAGAGTAAGCGCCGAATCGATTCCTCCAGACAGYCCCAAGACAACGCCCTTAAATTTATTCTTGTTCGTGTAGTCTCGYACACCTAGWACTAAGCTTTGATACAGCTGCGCCTCCAAAGACAAGGACGGCGCTATCTGCTGTAKGGGRATTTCACAGGGACTGTCKGGGCTCTCGCCTCCCTTAACTAGAACAGGCACCAGTGCCTGTTCATAGCTTGGCGCTAAACAGTGGCATTCTCCAGTAGCAGTAACGGCCATCGAACCGCCGTCGAATAGTAGCTCGTCCTGCCCTCCTACCATATTCACATAGATTATCGGGAATCCGCCCTCAACGCTTCTGCTGCCTAGCAGCGCCTGCCGCTCACTCAATTTATTGATGTGATAGGGAGACGCGTTGATATTGATCATCAATTGAGCCCCCACCGCTCGGGCTTGCATAACAGGTTCCAGCTCCCACATATCTTCACAGATCGTAAACGCAATTTTCTGACCGGCTATTTCAAGCAAACAGACATCAGAGCCCTTGTCGAAATATCTCTGTTCATCGAACACCTGATAATTAGGGAGATGCTGTTTGCGATAGTTCGCTACCTGTTTTCCATGTTTGATAATCGTGAGAGCGTTGAATAATTTATCTCCCACTCTCTCTGGGTAACCGATTACTAGGTACGCAGATAAATTCTCATCGCGAATTCGTTGTAGAGCTTTTTCTATACGAATAGACAGACTGGGGCGGAAAAGAAGATCCTCTGGAGGGTAGCCGGTTAATGCTAGCTCAGGGTAAACCACAATATCTGCCGAATTTTCCTGAATCGCCTTTTTCGCCACTTCAATAATCAATGAAGTATTGGAGTCAATATCCCCGACTAATAAATTGAGTTGCGCCATTACGACGTTAATTTTCTGCCCCATATCTATCTCTTCGCTGTTATTCTAAAATCGCCATCTAGGCAATCGATCAAAAACCGCTGCCCATAAGCTTTACTGATTACCTTATTGGTATAATGCCCAGCAACGTTCCAATTGTAACGGAAACCATGAACGAAAGAACCGCACAATATCCAGGCCAAATACACAACGTATCAGTCGTTTACAATATCTATCGTATCGTCCTGCCACTGGTATTACTGGTTTCCTCTCTTGGCCCGAACTCGACCCTGCTTGGCGTTCTCAACCCAACCTTTTTTATTCAAATTTGTACCGCCTACGCAATTTTCGGTGTAGCCATCACCTTCTTCATACCGATTAACACACGTGTTATTAAGAGCTCTCATATTCTTACCGGCAGCCTACTTATAGATATTTTCACCATCACCCTGCTCACTTACAGCAGCGGAGGCATGATAAGCGGGCTAGGATTACTACTACTGGTAACAGTTGCATCAGGCAGCATTCTAATTCGGGGCAGGATAAGTACGTTCCTTGCTGCCGTGGCTGCGCTCTCGCTGATATACAGCGAGCTGTACCTGGCACTTTCCCTAGAAAATTCAGCAAATCAATTCGTACAAACAGGAATCCTCGGCGCGATTTTGTTCGCGACCTCATTCTACATTCAGACGCTGACAAATAGAATTTACAAGGCCGCCGTTCTCGCTGACAAACAAGCCGGCGACATCATCGACCTCGAAAAGCTAAACAACGAAATTATCCAACGCATGCGAACTGGAGTCGTAGTAGTAAACTCTGCGCATCAGATCGTGAGCATGAACAGTGCTGCGCGCAATATCCTACTACCGATTCTAGTCGCAGATGCGGAGCAGGAAGAACACCCATACAAACTTCCGTCCGCGCTCTCCGAGCAATTAGAGCTCTGGAAGATTAATTCGAAGCGGCAACCACAACCAATTGTCATTCCAAAGTCTAGGCGCCAGGTGCAACTAAACTTCGCCTTCTTAAACCCCGACTCAGATTCGGACGTGCTTATCTTTCTAGAAGACAATCGACAAATAGTGCAGCGCGTAAGACAAATGAAACTTGCATCCCTAGGCAGGCTTACCGCCAGCATCGCCCATGARGTACGCAACCCTTTRGGCGCCATCAGCCATGCCAGCCAACTGYTRAGTGAGTCGGCAACTGTCACRGATGATGACAAGAGGATGATTGAAATAATACTCGATCATTGTAATAGAGTTAACCKAATCATCGAAGAMGTGCTCGATGCATCGCGRCATGATGACACCACMGCCGACCTCATCGGTCTTGRTTCATGGCTTTCAGAATTTATAAAAAACTAYARATCAACACATGAATTATGCGATGAAATTAAACTCGACATTGCCACCCYYRACATCAAAGTAARAGTAATCAAAGGCCAAYTTGAACAAGTMCTTAACAATCTCTTCGACAACGGSCTACGCTATAGTTACAAARAAACTGGYAAGGCCGYACTRTTTGTTCAGGCTGGCATAGARAGTAAAGATGGCGACGAACYGCCTTACCTACAYATAATAGATGAAGGAGCAGGCATCAGCGAAGAAGAGGAGRGCCGCCTGTTCGAACCCTTTTACACCACAGAATCCAGCGGCACTGGTCTAGGCCTTTATATATCAAAAGAACTGTGCGAAGCTAATCAGTCACAGCTGATTTACGGCAGAACTTCTTCAGGCAAGAGCAGCTTTAGTATCTATTTCAGCAATCCAGATCGAGTGATGGCATAAGATGACTCCCCTTTCCCCGACAATGATTATCTCATTATGACAAATCGCGTTCTGATCGTAGATGATGAACCAGATATCCGTGAATTATTAGAAATCRCACTCGGCAGGATGTCCTTGGCTACMAGTAGCGCCAARGACYTAGCAACCGCGCGGCAYTTGCTCTCGACTGAAAATTTTAATCTTTGCCTTACAGATATGCGCCTTCCGGATGGAAATGGCATCGAACTTGTCGAGYATATACAGAAAGAATACAACCAAATACCTGTGGCCGTAATAACTGCKCATGGCACAACAGAAACTGCAATAAAGGCATTAAAAGCCGGCGCCTTCGATTTCGTCTCAAAGCCGGTCRASCTGCAAAAACTTCGAGACATGGTGAAGTCMGCATTGCGACTYCCACAAGAAAGAGRCGGTGAAGCCYTAGTTGCAAATACCTCTCAACCTARTACCGGGCCATCGATAACCGGTCGGTCTAGCCGYGTAATGGAACTGCGAGGACAGATCGCTAAGCTGGCACGTAGTCAGGCACCAATCTATATTAGCGGAGAATCAGGCAGCGGCAAGGAATTAGCGGCACGAGCAATTCATCAAAACAGCTCACGTGCACTCGAGCCTTTTATTGCAGTCAACTGCGGAGCAATTCCTCGAGACCTTGTGGAAAGCGAATTATTCGGCCATGTCAAAGGTAGCTTTACCGGGGCCGACAGCGACAAACAAGGTCTTTTTCAGGCCGCGCACGGAGGTACCCTCTTTCTGGATGAAATTGCCGACCTACCGCTGCATACACAGGTAAAACTGCTGCGCGTTATACAGGAGAAAGCTATACGGCCTATAGGCTCGCAAAATGAAAAATCTGTCGATGTAAGAATCTTAAGCGCAACACACAAAAATTTAGCCAACGAAGTCGAATTAGGAAATATGCGCCAGGACCTCTATTTCAGGCTCAATGTGATAGAGCTTGCTGTACCTAGCTTGAGAGAACGTGTAGCTGATATACCGGAACTTTGCCTCAGCATTTTAAATAAAATCGCAAAGGAAAACTCCGACGAGCTCTGCCAGCTTAGCAGCAAGGCTCAAGAGGCTTTATTGCTCTACCATTTTCCCGGCAACGTGAGAGAGCTGGAAAATATTTTGCAGCGTGCAGCCACACTCTGTGAAGACCACACTATTCAAGATTCGAACCTCGAATTCATTAGCGCACCAAGCCTGGCGCCGGCACCCAGCCCTGCAATCGAAGCCCCAAGTTCGGACATTGGTGATGGCGTCGAAATTGGCGGAGACTTTTCACTCGAGAAGCATCTAGAATCCATAGAAATCGAAGCCATTGAGAAAGCACTGAAAGAGACGCGTTGGAATAAAACGGCCGCTGCAAAGAAACTAGGGATGTCATTCAGATCGCTACGTTACAGACTAAAAAAACTTAATCTTGACTAAATAACTCCCGCGAATTCTCACTACATTATTGTAGTTCACTACTCATTCGCGCAAACTGAATCTAGAATTACTTCAGCTTCGCCCCTTTATATCTCAAATCTCCTGAACGTAGTCTACACTTAGTTGAGTGTTTGCAGCGGCATACAGGAGGCGCGTTCTAGCATAATCAATGAAAGGCATGTCACTACTTGAGTTGCTCATCACCTTAGGAATATTATCGATACTGCTCGGCATCTCGATTCCCGACTTCAAGGATCTTGTGCAATCCGTCTCTGCAGACACAACTCTAAAAAAACTAGCGACCGCCATCCAGCTGGGAAAGTCTGCAGCAATCAAAAACAGAACAACCGTTACACTATGTCGATCTGTTGACGGCGTCACCTGTGGCGGCAGCTGGCAAGATGGCGTCCTAGTCTTTACAGATCGCAACCGTGATCGAATCATTAACGAAGATGACAAGCTAGTTCGCTACATCACATTTCCCGACAGCAAGGGGCACATTAGATTCAGGGCGTTTCAAAATAAGCAATACTTGCAACTAACGAGCCTAGGTGTCACACACTCTCAGAATGGAAATTTCACGTACTGTCCTTTCTCGGGTGAAAGTAAGTTTGCTAGACAGTTGATTATGAATCGAACAGCGCGACTGCGCTTCGCACAAGATAGTGATGGGGACGGAATCAAAGAAGACAGCCGCGGAAGACCATTGAGTTGTGACTGACAGCCAGCTATCGCTGCCAGCATTCATTGGTAGTATCGCCCGTTGCGCCACGGGCACCGGTGTCTGCTATTGTTAATGTCGTGCAGGCATCTGCTGTCTGAGCATTTTGGGCAGTGGCTGTGGCTAGGAAGCAATTGGTAATTGCTCCTCCTCCACAGGCGGCAACACTAATTGTGTAAAACCCGTTTTGGGTTGTACGATCACGACTCGCCACCACAGGAGTAATAAGTGGCGTAGCATCATCTACGTAAGTATTAAAATTTGAAAAATAACGTTCCTGATCCGAGGCCACTAACAGTAGCTCGGTCTTCGCTTCCGCACGTGCGGATCTAAGCACACTGTTCTGATAGGCTGGCAGCGCGATACTCGACAGAATGCCTATGATAGCTACTACAATCAGAAGCTCAAGCAAGGTAAATCCATTCAGTCTCGTGTGTCGCATAGTTAAACACCTAGGGCATGATTCTATCTTTAATTTAAATTCAAACGAGCCAGATGCCTCAACTTTCAACGAGAGCTTCAATTAAATTTAGCGGCCCTAAAACTTCAATTCTGGCCAACACACCATCACGGTTAACCACGAAGCGAACAACCAAGCCTTCGTTAAGAAAATTAGTAGGGACTTCTTCTCCGTCGTAAAACACATGAGTTACATCATTATGAAAGCCATAGTCTCGACCCGATATAGTCAGGTAATCATCGCTTTGATGCATCCCCTCGATAGTACCAGTCTGAGAACTGGATAGCACACCCTGCGCCGAAACGACGGAGTAGCAACTCAGCACCACTAACAATATCCACCGACGAATAATTACTGCTAGAGCCCATGTCCCAATTGAATTAATTTTCATCATCGTATTACCCCCCATCACAATCTACTCTAATTGTCGCCACGATTGTCTTCCGAATGCTTCCACGCCGATACTTAATTGAATCACGTCAATGTCGCCACTAGCACCACTGCCAAATGCGATATCTTCTGCACCGTTTGCCAGTATGCTAACAGTAGGCATAATACCTACGTCTGAAGCTCTGCCCGATGCATCACCATCGTCGCCGTCATATTCTCCGTCGTTGTTCAAATCGAATGCCGGAAATTCGAGGGCTCCACCGCTTCTAAAATCAAGCTCCATCAAAAAGCTTGTTCCACCGAACTCACATTCAACCGAAGACGGTACTAATGTCGTAAATATAATCCGGCCGCCCCTAATGATCGCGTCAGTGACCTGTCGTTCGCCGAAGTTACTGACATTTGCAGAACCCTCTATATTTTCTGGCATCAGATCGAGCTTCCACCCTAAATGAGTACTCCAGTCGATCTCGTTGTCTGACACATCTTGAAGTGTGAATGTTCTATCATCCACGCCATCGGCGTCGGTATCAAAAGACTCTACGTAGCGGTTAGTAATTGTCTGTGTCAACAAATCTGAGCTAGTAAACGGTGTGAGAGAKCCCGTGTTCTTATCCCAAATTCCATAGAAYGCCTGCGTAGCTTGACCWGTAGGATCATTGTCGAGAACTTCTATGTATTTACCCGTGCCAAAGAAAATMATAAAGCCGCCCAAGTCATCTGGGTGCGTTGCTGCTTGGGGCTGAGACGTGATCGGCTGGTTCGTTGCTGTGGTAAATAGCGGATCAGGTGTGCCAGCTGAGACAAAATCRCTACTCCAGGCAGCRGGATTGGCGCTYGTTACATCGAACTTCCACATATTGCCCCTAATATCTCCCGCRTATATATAGTCAATCACTAGGTCCCCATTGGAATCGATTACYARCGGWGTCGACAGGCCATTYGGTGTAGCCACATCGCCCACYARRGTATCGATTTTYTTGATGAGTTCACCCGTTTCAATATCAACAATGTAGAGCACMGCATTGCCGGTTATACTGGCATTGCCATCAGCTTYGGTATTATTGTAACCATTGCCGAATATTGCCGCCCATCTACCGTCGGCCATTTTTCCTATTTGTGGTTGACTGTAGGTGAAGCCCAAATCTACATCATCCGAATCATCAAATTCCCAGAGTGCGATACTGGCAGCATTGGCCTCATCAAAAATTGTTGGATCGGTTACATCCAGCGCATATATGCCCTGACCCCCGCCGTTTAACCCGGCGACTAGCACAGTTCTCCACAAGCCGTTTGTGACACTATCCGGATCATCCATATTCGGCATAAAGACCGGGAGGATATTTGGCCCGCCATCTACATAGTAGCGGTGCTCATAGTCTTCAGAAGTCAATTCAGCTAAATATTCAAAGGTAGCGTTGGGAACATAGGCAAATACTTCAGCGCCAGTGGCCTCGGAGAATGCATGCAACATGCCATCATTCGCGCCGACATACACAATACCGCTACGAGAACTAGTATCGGTCACGAAATCATTGTAAGACTTCACCTCTAAACCATCAGGAAATCGTGCCGTGGTTTCCTTCACGAAAGTGGGGTTAGAGTTCACGATATCACCGAGTACACTGCCTCGAATCCTGAAGTCCTGCCCAGCGCCTTCATTAACAACATCACCCCGCAAGAAGTCTACTAAGGCTGTTCCATAGGCCTGATTCGTAGAAATTTCGGTCACATCTACCGTAGCAATATCCTCCGGCGAGGTAGTCAGAGGCGTATCCATCAGCTTTCCGATTTGGGTTGAATTCATTTCTGCGAGCGCGTCAGGAGAGGTGTAATCGGCAGGGAACCTAAATGGAATGCCTTGACCCTCCGGATCTCCCCCAGGAATTACATCCGCATCGGGGTTGTAGGTAATTATTTCTCTACCGGTATCGTAACTCTGACTATTTACCTTAGATCCAGCCTCCCAGGTGGGCGTGCCCTCAATTGTACCGTCTAGATTAATCTGGAACGCAAGCAGCTGCCCCTTCCAATCTGAGCTATCAAAACGAGCCTGAAACAACTGGCTCCCCGCATTAAGCGAACCCGTGTTCGTGGCAACCGAAGCCGCGGAACCTATCCGGTCAGATATCTCCAACAGCGCCTCACCGATCGCTGCAGCCACACCTTCCGTGGTCTGAGCAGAAACGAAAGTGCCCTTGCTGTTAAATGCCGCATGCCAGGCATCATCAATTTTTTCCGGCTCGCTTATACTCCCTACTGTCCAGGGACCATCTTCTGCCAGCACAGGATTGGGCCATCCATCACCATCTGTATCTTCCAAATTGCCCACTACACCGAAGGCCACAGTGAACGTCACCATATGCTGCTCGTTATTTTGATCGGCCGGTGACGTAGGCACATCATCAGGCAACGGACTGAGATCTGTATTGTAATAATAATGTGCGACATCGGCGACCGTGTCGTGGGTGCCATCGCCATCGTTATCCACAATCTCGGAGGATAGAAAGTCACTGCTTGACCAGTAACCGTCGGTAAATAATACCGAATAGTTCTGTTGGCAGGCGGAAATTATCGGGTTCGCCTTTCCACTCAGCTCATCAGAATAATATCGACCTGCCAATTGCAAACCACTACGCAGTCTAGTCCCCCTGGCGCGCTGCCTATAGGCGAATAGCGCATCCAATGCCGCCGTATTGTGAGCTGGATAATCTTCCTCTAATACGCTTTCTAAAGGCATTTCCCTAAACAAGCTATTAGGATCGTACAAGATACTCAGGCCGAAACGAAAAGTATCATTTACGGACATTACCCGCGCAACTGCCGCCTTCATCACGAAGGCGCGACGACGATGGTATTGATACCAGTTAGCAACATTCTGCTGTGCCTGGCCGAAAGTCCTTCCCCAAGGATCTTCATCACTACCGCTAAGATTGTCTGTAGTTCTGGACGTACCAAAGCAATCTTCATATTGAGGGGTATCAGCAGCATCGTCGGAATTACAGCTTGAACTCGAAGCTCCATCTACACTGGCAAAAGTCGTTGTAAGGTATTCGACATCTATGTCTGTCAAGTTGACGGTGTAGGTCGTATGACTATCCCATAAGTCCACCATCTCATTCGCGCCATCGACCACGCTGCTCGGGCCACGG
>JAESUV010000213.1 GCA_016762975.1 Gammaproteobacteria bacterium
GGTTAGTTTTCTAGCAACGCTAATTATCATTCCCTGGATAGTGCTCAGAATTCCAGCTGACTACTTTTCTAAACCTAGGCGTGTCTCGCTCGTATCGAGAAGTGCGCATCCGTCTCTCAAAATTTTGGTATTCATTGTTAAGAATTTGTTTGGAGTTGCGGTAATGCTACTGGGAATCGCAATGCTCGTTTTACCCGGGCAGGGATTGCTAACAATCTCGATAGGACTGGTATTGATCGACTTTCCAAGAAAATATCGGCTTCAGCGATGGTTAATTTCTCGAGAGCCCGTATTCAAGTCGGCAAACTGGCTGCGCGAAAAAGGTGGTAAGAAGCCATTGATAGTCTGAGAGGGTGAAATTGAGAGGGGGCTAGGAATTTAGCCCCGTACTCTTGTTTAGCGGCTCACCGCTATCATTAGCTGCGACTAGAAGCGATAGCCTAGCGAGATCATACTTACCCACGGGTCTATATCCACGTCAGCGGTCACTTTTCCGAGTGCTGAGTTGAAGCTTGCATCGGTGCTAATATCGATCTTCCATATTGATGCGTTCAGCATCCAGTTGTCACCTAGATTCCAATCTATTCCTGCTCGATAGGCTATACCGAAGGAGTCATCTAGATCCAGACTACTGGCACCTAACTCACTGCGCGCCTGACTCGAGAGGGACTTCTCGAAGAAGGTTGTGTAGTTAATGCCTAGGCCTATATAGGGGCGGATAGTCGAGTTGGCGTTTCCTAAGAAATAATTGAAGGTCAGCGTCGGAGGTAGCTGATCGGCAGTACCTATGTTTCTGGTAGCAAAGCCGTACTGGTCGAGGCCTATAGCCGTAAGGTCGTGTTCAAATGGGGTTGCTGCTAGAACTTCAGCGCCGATGTTGTCAGTAAGCATATAGACAAAGTTTAAGCCAAGCTGAGTGCTGTTTCCCACTCCAACCTTGGTGCCAGCGAGAGCGCCGGTGTTAACAGTGCTTATCAAGCTACTGCCTTCGTCTGGTGCCACGGAAACCGCGCCAACTCGTAGAATAAAATCTCCAGCCTCGTGACCTAATGCCACGGCAGGGAAAGAGAGTGCTAGAAAAATGGCTGTATTGATGGTCTTAAATGGGTACTTCTTCATGGAAAGCCTCGCAGTAGTTAAAGGGGAAAACGCACTATCAAAAAACGCATAAAAAGTAGAAAGATAAGGTACAAAACGTACACGTTAGGCAATAAAGGCAAATTGATTTGTATCAGTTATCTGCGCTAATACCGCTCTTTATTTTGTTGAATAAAACCCAGATGAAACCACTCGTTGACGCGACACAAATAGATGTTGGGTATCAGAATCGGTGGAAAAGGTTGAACTGTAGCTGACCTTTCCCCCAGACGTTAGTCTCCTGATGCATGTAGCCAAATTGAAGGCGCAGGTCGTCGGCCCAGTGCGGCGTAGGCGCGATTCCTATCGAAGTAGTCAACGCTACGATTGTTGCCGATGTTTTGTTCCAGATTCACGAACACCTCATTGTATAGAGAGAGATAGACAGCTCCTTTGCCGAGGTTGTTCTGATTGAAGGGGTAGTTGAGCGCAACGAAATAACGGAATCGATTTCGATACTCCTGCCCATCCACTTTCCTCTGTTCGAGCCGGAAGCGATGGGTAAGAAAAACGCGAGAACCGAGTCGTTGGGGAATTGTAGCCTCCTGATAGAGTCGGCTTTCGCGGCTCTTCGCATCACCCCGGCCAAATGTACCGCTGGTGATGTGGGCATAACCAAAAGTGTAGGTGTTATTGGATTCTTCTGGTGACCAGGTCAGGCCACCGCGAATGAGCAGTTGTTCCAGATCGCCTCCGGGCTTCCAGTTCCGATGTTGGATGTCGCCCTGAAAACCGAAATTACTGTCTTTTAGTTGCGTGTTCCACATGTACATATACCACGCGCCTGTTTGGCTTTCATCGATCTGAGCGATTGCTGGAGGGCTTAATAGAGCGATGATCAATACGGCAAAACAGACGAGCGCAGTTTTGTGCGTAGGAAAATATTCAATCAAAGGAGTGCTGCAGGAATTTCTTGAGAAATCTGAGAGTGCGCTGACATTCGCATGGAGTGCCATCCTTGGTCGTTCAGCACAAATATCGAATTTACTCTTACATGTATTCTGTACGGCCAATGACAAATTCTTGGGTTTTGGGTCCATTTTTAATTTGTCCTTAATTGTCATCGCGTAGCACGTTACATTATTTGATATAGAAAAGTTTGACATGGAAAACGTGAGAGAAGAGTTAGCGATGACGCTTGTACCGTGTTTTAGGTCGATATGGTTTAGCTTTTTGAGTCGAGGCTGCCGCTTCAGTTTCTGAGCAGCCGGCTTCAAGAACTAGCGGGTTCTGATATCTGCGTTGGAATGGGGGCGACCAGAAAAATCTACTCGCCATACTGACCCTGCTTTATTTTTTGCAGCACTATTTAGAACTATGGATTCACCTTCGGCAGGCAGTTTCTTTAAGATGCGCTTAAAAGGGGGTGGTCCGGAAAAATCTATTTCCCAGACTTTGCTCAGGCTCTCTTCACTCGCTAGGGCGAATGGGGTTGCTAAGGACAGAGCAATCGCAGCGCCAATAATTTCAGTCTTCCGCAAAAGTTTACCCATAGTATCGACATCCAGCTTTCGCCTAATTAAAGCTTGTTCACTTAGGGTGCGGACAGTAGCAAATTCGAGGATGAACACTGCTATAGATCGTAATTATCAGTGATAAGAAAAACTTATGTTAAAAAGTCGTATTTCGGCTTGTTGTTTATAACAGGGTCAGGTACTTCGGGGGTATGGCGGCGGGTTTCAGATCGAAGAATTCCGATCAGCATCGCCAGACTAGAGGGCTAATCTGCTGATGCTGAGGAGCTCGCAGGTAAATTATACCTGTGGGGCACTACGCGATTCTGCGATATTCCCTATAGACTGGGGTCCAGAAGTTACGCTCGATAGCGGCAAGCAGTTCATCGTCAGTCATCTCGCGCGCAAGGTCCTGCGCGATTGCTGTCTTGGCCACCGCAAATGCAATCTTACGACTGATTTGTGGCAGCGCTGTCAGCGGAGGAAGTACCGCGCTGGATTGATCTTCCATTCCCGGCGACAGTTCGGCTAGAGTCGTACTGGCGACCATTAACATCTCGTCACTTACTAATCTAGATTTACAGGCAATGACGCCGAGGCCAACGCCCGGGAAAACATAACTGTTGTTACATTGTGATATTTCGAGATGCTCGCCGTTGTATTCAACTGCCTCGAATGGACTGCCGGTAGCAACAATGGCTTTGCCGTCAGTCCACGTCACCACGTCTTGGGGGTGTGCTTCGACATGCTGAGATGGGTTGCTTAGCGGCAGGATAATCGGGCGAGGACAACCGCTGAGCATCTGGCGAATCACCTCTTCGGTGAACAAGCCGGGTTTTCCAGAGACACCGATAAGTATGCTTGCGTCAGTATTGCTAATTACATCAATAAGGCTGGCATAGTCATTGCTTGAGGTAAGTTTCCATTCTTTAAGAGCAGATGAAGGTTGTACCAAACGCTCTTGAAAGTCGAGCAAGTCGGTCATTCCCTGCGTTAGCAGACCGAAGCGGTCGACCATGAATACCCTAGCGCGTGCTTGAGCATCGGTGAGGCCTTTAATAACCATCGCGTTGATAATAAGTTCGGCTATGCCGCAGCCTGCTGAGCCAGAACCCACGAACACTACTTTCTGATCGCAGAGTGATTCGCCTTTCTTACGGCATGCTGAGAGTAAAGTTCCCAGAGTCACTGCCGCGGTGCCCTGAATGTCATCGTTAAAACAGCAAATGTGTTCGCGATGCCGCTGCAATATCGGCATAGCATTCGGTTGTGCGAAATCTTCAAACTGAATCAGTACACCAGGCCAGCGTTTCTGTGCGGCATTAATAAAGTCATCAACGAAGGCATCATACTCAGCTTTACCTATGCGCGGATGGCGCATGCCCATGTAGTAAGGGTCGTCCAATAGTGTTTGATTGTTGGTTCCTACATCTAAGGCCACAGGTAGCGTATAGGCCGGGCTGATTCCCCCGCAAGCGGTATAGATAGATAATTTTCCAATGGCGATACCCATGCCGCCAACACCCTGATCGCCTAGGCCAAGCACGCGCTCGCCATCAGTCACGACTATTACCTTGACCCTATCTTTGGTGACGCTGTGCAATATCTCGTCCATAAACTGCCGTTCTTCATAGGATGCAATAATGCCGCGGGCGCTGCGGTAGATATCAGAGAAGTGCTCGCAAGCTTCGCCGACGGTGGGCGTATAGATGATTGGCAGCATCTCGACAAGATGCTCATTTAGCAATCGGTAGAACAGGGTTTCATTGTTGTCCTGCACGGCACGCAGGTAGATGTGTTTGTTGATTGGTTCATCGAAGCTTTTGTACTGCATGTAAGCTCGTTTTACCTGTTCTTCGATATTCTCATAGCGTGGAGGCAAGAGTCCGATCAGGTTAAAGTTGAGGCGCTCCTTTCCGGAGAAAGCCGAGCCCTTATTCAACAAGGGTGTTTCTAGCAGAGAGGGACCTGCGTAGGAGATGTAGATGGGCTTAGTGGGAGTCATGACTCTCTCTCTTTCTCGTAAAAACAGTTTAGTTGATGGCGACTCTACGAGGCGAAACCTGCGTTTGAGCTTCACATTGAGCTGAGAATACGCCTACGCGAACGCATTGTCTTGCCAATTGTAATTCAGATTGAGATGCACGTCCCAGCCCTATCTCGTTTTTAGTGCGTCGTTGGTTGTAGGTCTTGTAGCGATGATTAGCAGCCTCTGAATATGGCCGTAGTAGCGGTATAAGCATGGCTCATGGGAGGTTTCTAGTGTACTTTGGGTGGATTCGTTCAATTGTCTATCAAGAAAAATATTGGGAGGTTCTACGTGCTCCTCAAGAAAACCCTTAGTGGGTTCTCTGTGCTCTTCGTATCAGGGTTTTTGTCACTTTCAGCTGGGCTAGTTTCTGCGCAGAACTTGGAAAATGGACAGCAACTCTTTCAAACTCTCTGTGCCCGATGCCATGGTATGTTGGGCGAAGGCTCTGAGGGCCCGAGTCTCACGCGCCCCAATCTTGTTCATGCTCCGGATGACGCCGCTCTCGTTTCATTGATTGTAGGCGGCATTCCTGGAACAGGTATGCCAGGCTCGCGGCAATTGCGTGGTCAGGATGGGCCTGATGTGGCGGCCTATGTTCGCAGCTTAGGTGAACTGCCCCCGGAAGAAATGCCGGGCGATGCTGTCGCAGGGGCACAGGTGTATAGAGGCATCGGCAATTGCTCTAGCTGCCATATTTTAAATGGCGTAGGTAACGGCATTGGCCCCGAACTCAGCAAAGTAGGACAGCGGCGCAATGCAGCCTATCTTCGTCTTTCGGTAATCAGCCCCGAGGTAGATCAGCCGCGTTTGGTGGACCGCTTTCGCGGTTCGCTGAAGGCCTTTCTGACTGTGCGAATCGTCTCAGAGTATGGAAGCTACGAGGGTATGCGCATCAACGAAGACGCATTTACCGTGCAGATGCGCGATATGGAGGGCGAGATATATTCGTTTGAAAAATCCGCCCTGATTAGCTACGAGAAAGTACAAGGTCATTCTCTTATGCCTGGATACAACTCTGTGTTAGACGAGAAACAGGTAGACGATGTGGTGTCCTACCTCATGAGTCAGAAATAAAGATTGGAGAAGAATTAAATGAAGTTAACGGCATTGTCAAAAACCAAATTGTTCCCCACATTCTTTCTTCTCTGTTTAGGATGTAGTTCTGTTCTGGCCGACACGCCTTTCGAGGCACTTCTCGCTGATGAGACAAACGGTGCCGATTGGCTTTCCTATTCCGGCGGATACAAGTCGCAGCGGTTTTCTCCGCTGAGCCAGATCAATACGGTGAATGTGGATCAGCTCAAAGTGATGTGGGCGTACCAGATGCAGCCTACAGGAATAAACGGGGCGGCCTTGCAAGAAACGACACCTCTTGTGGCGGGTAATGTTATGTATATAACGGAATCGCCTAGCAGCGTGACGGCACTGGATACGCGAACTGGTAGAGTGTTGTGGCATTTCGTGCCGGACATCACTAACGACGTTTTAAATATTGGTTTTCCGCGAATCAATCGCGGTGTCGCCTTGTTAGATGACAAAGTCTATGTAGCCACGTTAGATGCGCGCCTTTTTGCTCTCGATGCGGCTACCGGCGCAGTGCGCTGGGAGACTACGGTAGCGGATAATTCCTTAGGCTTTTCACTTACTCTCGCTCCGCTGGCGCTGGAGGGGAAAATTGTCGTGGGAGTGAGCGGTGCAGAAGCTGGAGTGCGCGGTTATATCGACGCCTACGATTCTGAGACGGGCGAGCGCCTTTGGCGAACTTTTACTGTGCCTGCACCTGGCGAGCCCGGTAGTGAGACTTGGCAAGGTGACGACTGGCAGACCGGTGGTGGTTCTACCTGGCTGACTGGCTCCTACGATCCTGAGTTGGATTTATTGTATTGGACGACAGGAAATCCGGCGCCAGATTGGAATGGTGACTTACGACCCGGTGATAACCTCTTTACCTGTGCGGTACTAGCGCTAGATCCCGATACCGGCGAGATGGAATGGTTTTTCCAATACACGCCGCACGACACTCACGACTGGGATGCGAATCAGATTCCTGTGTTGGTTGATGGCGAGTTCGAGGGTAAAGAGCGTAAACTTCTCGCCCTAGCTAATCGCAATGCGTTCTATTACCTATTGGATCGAGAAACCGGAGAATACTTGTTAGGTGAAGAGTATTCCTTCCAGACTTGGTCTGAAGGTATAGATGATAACGGTAGGCCAATCGTAATACCGAATACAGAGCCAATGCGTGAAGGGAACCTAGTTTGGCCCAGCCTGCAGGGCGCTACTAACTGGTTCTCTCCCTCGTACAACCCACAGACGCAACAGTTCTTCGTGCCTAATCGGCGCATGGGTGCAATCTACTTCAAGTCTGATGTGGAATACGAGCCGGGCATGCCTTTCTTAGGTGGCGGCGAACAGCCGTTGGACGGTGATGATGCTTCTGGAGCTATTTTGGCGCTGGATGTGATGACTGGTGAGCAGCAGTGGGAGTTCGAGCTGCAGACGCCACCTTGGTCAGGCGTGATGGCGACAGCTGGAGGCCTAGTGTTTGGCTCTAGCAACGAAGGTAATTTCTTCGCCTTGGATGCTGAAGATGGAGACCCTCTCTGGTTTTTTAATTCCGGCGCACACATTCGCACCAACCCCATGGGATTCTCCGTGGATGGCAATCAGCGCGTTGCAATTATTGGCGGGCAAACCCTATTCGTATTCGGTTTAGAATAGTCGAACAGAATAGGGCTGGATAGACTAGCTCTAGATAAACAGGACTTAGCGCGGCGCCACAATAGTTTGTCGTTGAAACTCCAAACCTTCGATTCCAACACGAACAACATCGCCGGGCTTTAGGTAGCTCGGAGGAACCATGCCATCGCCTACGCCAGCCGGGGTTCCGGTAAAAATCAGATCACCAGGGTAGAGCGTCATGAACTGGCTTAGGTGACTAACAATTTCCTTTACACCGAAGACCATGTCGGCGGTGGACCCTTGCTGGCGCATCTCTCCGTTCACTTCTGACCAGATAGATAGATTCTGTACGTCATCGATATTATCCGGAGTCACTAAATAAGGGCCGACAGGTGCGAAGGTATCGGCGCTCTTACCCTTCGTGAATTGTCCGCCACGTTCGCGCTGAAAGGCGCGTTCGGAAACGTCGTGTCCAACTGTAAACCCAGCAATGTAATCGAAGACCTCACTCTCGGAGATATATTGCGCGCGGCGGCCAATCACAATGACGAGTTCCGATTCGTAATCGAGCTTGTGACCATTRCGCGGCTGAATCACATCGTCGAAAGGACCCGTTAGAGCAGAAGTGGCTTTCATGAACACGAGCGGYTCTGTAGGCAATTCTACKGCCATTTCTGCRGCGTGATTCACATAATTGAAACCGATGGCRACGATCTTRCCTGTTCCYGTWACTGGAACKCCGAGTCGAGGATTGCCCTGAACTAGTGGTAATTCGCTCATTGGAATTTGTGCAATTTCTTCGAGCGAGGCATTAGATAGCGTGTCGGGAGTGATGTCGTCGATATGTGCGGAAAGATCGTGAATCTGACCCTGTGCATCGACTATGCCCGGACGCTCTTCGCCCACAGGGCCAAAACGTACCAGCTTTATTTCTGCGGCATTCAAGAAGCTGCTGGAAAGAGCCAGAGCAATTGATGTAGCCAAAGCGGCAAGTATTCTCTTAGACATGATTAACCTCGTTACTGTTGTTTAGTCGAAAATTTGGACGCTACAGAGTGTAGTCAAAAGCAATCTTTTTGTCTTGTCTAGAATCCGCAACCGATCGTTAGATAAAGGCCGATACTAATGAAACTGATCAGCGTGGCATAAGGAAATAGACACATAGCGAGTCGTGTGTCATAGCTCATGTCGGCCCTGGCGAGTTTCCAGGGTGGCGGCTAGTTTGAAACCAAATTTACGGAAGGGCTCTGGAGGCATCCAGCTAGCTTGGCCGAATAATTTTGGGACGTCTGGCACCTCGAGGCCATGAGCCGTTTCGGCGAGCAATTTCCCTAGAAGAGTCCCCTTGACCGTGCCGCCACCGTTGCAGCCTGCTGATACATAGAGCCCCGGCTTGAATTCGCCCCACACGGCTCCTCCATTGAAAGTAAAACCGACGGCGCCGCCCCAGCAGTGTTCGAAGTCAAAATTCGGCAACTGTGGAAAGCGTTTCTCAAGGCGGCGTTGGAGTTCGTCGATGACCTTTTCTTTTGGCGTCTCCTTCTCGTAGCTATGCATGGCGCGCACCATCAGCCTTCCATCGCGGGTTCGACGTAGGGTGCTGCCGAGTCGATGAGTGGGCAGTAGGCCCCAGTTCTCATCGCTACCGAGATCATCCAATACAGACTTCTCTAACACTGGCGTTAAACCCGCGTAGGTATGCACTGCTACCAGACGAGAACGGCCGATACCGAGTTCTTTGCTGAAGGCATTGTTAGCCAGTACTAGTTTACGGGCATTGATGACAGCGTTCGGCGTCTGCACCTTCCATCCGCCAGATTGCTGCACTAGTTTCAATGCAGGAGTGTTCTCAAACAGTTGCACCGATTCCGGCAGAAGTGACGCGAGCGCACGGATCGCCGCCGCGGGTTGTGCGAGATAGCAGTTGGGAGAATAGAGTCCCTCCTGATAGAAGCCCGAGCCTATTCTTGATTTAAGCGCAGCTGCATCTAGACCTTCATACTCTAACTCAGCAGCTTCGAGGAAGGCGCGATAGTTTTGTAGCGATTTCAGCCCCGCTTCGCTAGCAGCTGCGCGGTAGGTTCCAGCCTTGGTTATGTCTACCGCGTGACCAGAGTCTTCAATATCGGCGAGAATTCCTGCCATGGTACTGGTTGTGAGGCGGTTGCAGAGATTCATCTTCTCTACCTGATTTGGATTGGCGTCCTCGGCAAGTGCTATCTCCAATAAAAATCCGGAATTGCGGCCGGGGTTGCCTTCACCGATCTCGCTGGCATCTATCAAGGCAATGCCAGCCTCTGGAGACAGACTATGCCAGCGTCTGGCGGCGGATATTCCAGTCCATCCTGCGCCAATGATCAGCACATCGACGATGAGTTCTTTTCCCAGGGCAGGGCTTGCTTCACGCGCGGGCAATAGCGCGTTCCAACCGCTCTTCAATTGGTAATTGGGGAAAGTCTTATGAATAGACATAGGTTAATTTCTCAGTCTATAGCTCTATCACTAAGGCTTTCTCAGGCGGCAATTTTCCTGCACAGACATCTGCATAGATGTCGGCGAGTTTCTCAACGCCAATCAGCCTCACAATCTTCATCCAGTCTGCACTGCGTTTAGATGAGTCAGCGATAAACTGTGATGACTTCGAGTCGAATTCCTCAATCCCCCATTCTTTTATGCGCATTTGAATATGGCTGGGCGCGAAGAAGAACTCTCTCTTATCCGCTGGGATACCTGTGTCTTTTCCGCCTTCGCTCCAATGTGTTAGCCCTACATTTAGGCAATGCACTAAACTATCGCCTAGATGTGCATGTATGTCCGTTAGTAATTGCGAGTTACCCGACATATCCACAATCACCGTAGGTACCGTGGCGTCAATTTCTTCAAGCGCATCGTAGTTCATTGTCTTGTCATAAAGGTCAAGACCCGCAATCCATTTTTGATTGCCGCTCGAGGTTAGCCCAATCGAGGTTGGGGAATCTGTGTCTGCTGCTAGGGCATAGGCCAGACCGATGCTGGTCTTGCTTGAGGCGCTAATCACGATAACTTGCTTTGCGCCATACCAGTCATTGTGTTGCAAGCTGTCCCACAAGCAGAATGACGTAATATATAAAGGCCATAAGAGCATGCGCATGTCGTCCATGCTCCTGTCATAGTCCGGCTCAGTAGCGACTCGCCGGTAAGTGTTGTAACCCGGGGGTAATTTGGAGCGGTGTTCAGCACCATCGATCAGTCGGTTTTCTAACACTTTGACGTTCTGCATCTTGAGATAGCTATTGGTAGGGTAGTAACCAAATACTCTCTCACCAGAGTCGACCCCTTCTGCTTTGCTGGCCACCACATCGGCGAATCCCCATACGGGAATGATGCCCCAGGTGTCAGTCTCATTGCTTGATGCCGGGAAGAACTGCCAGTAACCCAATTGATCGCCGGCAGCAGCATAGGTAACGTTATTTGCAGTGAAGCCAAATTTGTCCACCTTCAGCAAAATTTCGCCAGCGGCAAGAGGAGCGTCAACATTTAACTGCGACTTAATAATTCGGCTTTGAGTTATGTCGCTCTTCAATATTTGAAATTCATTCATCGACTGTCCTTAGATATTTGCTACGGCGCGGAATTAGAAGTGGTGTATTGATTACGCGTTCGCAGAGAAGATGAGCTGAGAAAAGCATATTATGCAAAGCAATACCAATCTCAGTCAGCTAGGGCTATCTTCCTTGCCGAGGTGTGATAACTCTCTATTTGCCCTTGTCCTTCTTGCTTTTGTCCTTGTCCTGACCTCCGCCTTGGCCTCGGCTGCAGCTTTTTGCTAAGGTTAGTTGCCTTCCGGTCTCGCAGACACTGCCGCGGGGACTGCCTATAGTGTCCTGACAGCTGCTGGGCAATAGTCCGCTGTCAATGGTCCTGCTGCTGTTTCTGTAAGGACCGCAAAGCCAGTCAACAGTGCCAGAGGTGCTCAAGGTGCCCTCCATGACGAGCATTCTGGTAGTGCCCAGTTTCACGCCTTCTAGAAACTCTTCATTGGGCCATGCCTCGATGACGACGCTATCGCAGTCACCATTTCGACCTTGTCGATAACGAGTGACCGTTACGCATTGTAAAAATTCCATGGGCTCCGAAATAGGGCTCTGATAACCGGCTTCACTTCCAGTTAACAAATCTCCCGTTGCGCTCGTTCTGGCGCCGGCTAGGAATTCCATCGAGGCACCTATCTTGGCTCGTTTTACATAGCCTGAATATTCCGGTAACGCGTAGCTACTCAGAATAGCGATAATGGCAACAACAACCATGAGTTCCAGCAGAGTGAACCCAGATTCTTTTGGATACTGTGAAGGCTTAGTCATTGGGGATTTCCTCGGTTACTCGATAATTTCTGGAAACGGATTATTTTTGCTAACGCTCATCTGTGAATACCCATGTAATTCAGGGTGAGGGTCTTCAACGATTACATCGTTGTCGGTATAGGTGATTATGTAAGGGTCGTTGCTAGCTGGGCAGGTGAAGTCAGTTGCTGGCACCTCCCCTTCTTGTAAGAGATCGGCGATAATTAGTAGATTCAAGATGCATTCTTCAGTGACTTCTATTGGGTCGTTTCGGTTAATGGCGGGCTCGGGGATGGTATTGCTTGATAAGGAAAGCAATTGAATAGGAACAATTATTAGTGCCACTATGATGAGCGCAATTTGCGCATGACGAGACGAGGACGATTTTTTTTCTTTAGCCTTGAGTTTTTCTTCAAGGACCTTTTCTCTGCTCAATTGGTCTGCTTCAAAATCAGTGGCTGCTGTCAACGCGCTGCAACGACTGCATATTGCATTCGCTTCTGAACTTCCAACATTGCAATCCTCACAAAGTGGCGTATTACATTGCGAGCATGCAACCTCTGTTTCAACGGAAGGGTGAATGGCACATTTCATAGTTTTAGTCTCAAACGGCGCGATATATATTTGCTCTGGTGATTTGTTGTTAGTCGAATTAGGCGGCTTACTCTTGCGATGAACTTTCTCGCATTAATAGGCTTCACCAAATAATCATCGGCTCCAGAGTTTAGGCACTCTATTTCATTGTCGAGCTCATCGACGTCGGTAAGCATTACGACCGGGATATGAGACATTTCGGGGCTATTTTTAATCTTGTGAATAAGCTCTACACCGTTCATATTGGGCATTTCTTGATCTGTAATGATCAGATCTGGAATCTGTCGCTCGATTATTTCCAGCGCCCCAACACCATCTTTAGCCGTGATCACAGCGTAACCTTCTCCAGTTAAGATGCTTTCCTCTAATTTACGCATGAAATCATCGTCGTCCACAACTAATATGCTGATGGGGCCATGTTTAGTTTTGGGTAATGCTGTCTTTTTTTCAGCAGCTGTTGGAGATTCAGAATCGCTTTCAGATTTCAATTCGGTATCTATAGCGGCCTCTAGGGTACTTACTTTGAGTTGGTCTTCGCTAAGAGTGGGGGCAACACGAAACACCTCAGCAAGGGAGGTCAAACCCTGCAATGCTTTTTCGATTCCATCACTCGTCAAGTTCACAAAGCCACTCTCTATAGCGGCCTTCTCTATATCTTGAGTTGAACCATTTTTCGCCATTAACTGTTTCAATTTTGCCGTGGGGATCAGTAACTCGTGAATTCCGATTCTTCCAATGTAGCCAGTTGAATTACATGCTTCGCAGCCAACTGGCTCAAACACGCGCAGGTCAGGATTTAATCGCATAGCCTGTGGAAGTTTGAGTTTAGATATGTCATCTATTGGGCTCTTGCGCTTGCAGTCATCACATAGTCTTCTGACCAATCGCTGGGAAACAATCGCATTGAGAGTAGAAGCGATATTGAAAGGCTCCAAGCCTAAGTCCGAGAGACGCGATAAAGTTTCAATCGTACTGTTGGCGTGCAAAGTTGAGAGCACCAAGTGTCCGGTTTGAGCAGCACGGAATGCTATTGACGCTGTTTCGGCATCTCGTATTTCGCCTAAGAGTACAATGTCAGGGTCTTGGCGCAACACGGACCGTAAGCCTGTGGCAAAGGTCAGCCCTTGCTTTGGGTTAATCTCGACCTGATTGATGCCTTCTAGTTCGTATTCGATCGGGTTCTCAAGGGTAATGATATTTACCTTAGGAGACATCAAAGATTTAAGGCAGGTATAGAGAGTAGTAGTTTTTCCGCTGCCGGTTGGCCCTGTAACTAATACTATTCCCTGCGGTTGTGATATGGCGCTTTGCAGCTCTGCTAGCTGGCGACTGTTGAATCCCATTTTCTCCAAAGATTCGGGTGTGCCAACAGAACTCAGTACCCGCATATTCACCTTCTCGCCATAGGCGGTTGGTAGAGTTGAAACGCGAATATCAATGTGATTCTTATTGTATTGGACTTGAAACTTTCCGTCTTGAGGCATTTTACGAATTGAAATATCCATCGAAGACAGCACTTTGATTCGGGAGACTATTCCTTTATGAATCTTGCGTTCTATCTTCATAATTTCTCGCATCACGCCATCAATTCTGTACCGAATCATCACCGAATCTCTTCGGGGTTCGATATGTATATCACTGGCCTTGAGTTTGATCGCATCGCTGAGAATGGCATTTGTGAATCGTACGATGGGAGGTGCATCCGATATTTTTAGAAGATCGCGTGCGTTGCTTTTCTTGGTTTCGTTCTTGCTGTGGGAAAAAACAACGAGTTTTGATAGGGTTTCTCTGCCATCGATTCCTGGAGTATTCAACATGTCCATGTCGGGGTAGTAGCGGGCTATAGCATCTAAAATCTCCACCTTCATAGCGATGGTTACTTCAACTCTAAGACCGGTGGCAAAGCGCACATCATCCACGGCGTAAAAATCTAATGGATTCGACATGGCCAGAGTAATACTTCGCCCCTCTTCGATAGAGACTGGTACTAGGCAGTAATTTTTTACAATCTCGCTAGGTACAGCAGAGGTTACCGACTCTGGGATGTGCAGAGACTTTAAGTCTATTAGTGGGATGGACAATTGCTCAGCCAGTGCGACTGTGATGGCATAATCGTCAGCCAAACCCAGCTCAACAAGCCACTCGCCAGTTTTCTTGCCAGATGCCTTATTGGAACTCAGAGCATTAGATAGATCTTTCTCGGAGATGACTCCCATGTCGACTAGGATGGAACCAATCCGCTTATTGCCTTTGCCTTTGTTTGCTACTTTCGTCATCCGAAACTCGAATCTACTCTATGCTGTAATGGAGCTAGTCAAAATATCACGAATTTGGCCATAGTTCTCTTCAAGTTCAGGCATATTCAAAATATTTGAATATCCAAAATATACAATAGAAAAGAGGCTAGTTACGCTGGGAAAAGCTTTCTAGGGTCTGTTGCCGCCGCATTACGATGCTGCTATTCCTATTCCTATTTCTCTATTGACCCATGTCATTACCAAGCAGATGCGCGCTCAATACAATACGCCATAGTGATACAATACCGGCCATTGAATTTGCAAGTTATGAGGAAGTAGTAAGAAACTTATGAAGTTATCCCGTAGACGTTTCATGCAAGGATTGAGTGCTACTGCAAGTAGCTCTGTACTCCCTTTATCTGTATTCGCTCAGAATCAAACGCAAAACAAGTTGCGGGTTCCTGCGCTTTATGCGGGCGAAATACAAGCCGGCAGTCATCACTATAGTCTGCAGTTGCAGGTTGGCACTAGCCAATTTCTAGGCGGCCTAACTACGCCAACTTTAGGTATTAACGGAAGCTTCCTTGGTCCGACACTGCGGCTTAAGAATGGCAGCGACGTAGCGATATCAGTTTTGAATCAACTCAATGAGCCCAGCACGATACATTGGCATGGCTTGCACGTGCCCGCCAAGGTAGATGGAGGCCCTGCACTAATTATAGAGCCGGGTGCAACTTGGGAGCCTGCTTTTACGGTAAGGCAGAAGGCAGGTACTTTCTGGTATCACTCTCATCTACTGAACAAGACCGGTGAGCAGGTCTATAAAGGCCTCGCCGGAATGATAATCATCGATGATGAGGAAAGCGAAAACTTAGAAATCCCATCCACCTATGGTGTCGACGATATCCCATTGATCGTGCAGGACCGGCGTTTCAATGAGGATGGTTCTTTTCGTTATGTGGGAATGCATCGTGATGTAATGACGGGTGTGTTCGGCGATCGCATTCTGGTAAATGGCACGACTTCAGCATTATTCACACCTTCTACAAACAAGGTGAGGTTTAGAATTCTCAATGCTGCCAATGCGAGAACGTTCAATTTCGCACTGGCTGACGGTCGAGAATTCTCACTCATCGCTTCCGATGGTGGCTTCTTGGAGAAGCCAGTTAGGTTGAGGAATATTGTTATTGCTCCTGCTGAGCGAGCCGAAATTGTGGTGGATTTCAGCGATGGCAATCCGGTAGATCTCATCTCGCTGCCGTTAGATGCCTCGTCACCATTCTCACCTACTGGCATGATGAGAAATATGCTTTCAATGAATACAGAGTCATTCACTATCTTGAATATTGAGCCGGAATCAATGCTACAGCGTTCGGCTGCGCTTCCAGACCAGCTCACTTCGATCAGGCGGATGCAGGCGGGCGAGGCCACGCGCATTCGCCGCTTCGAACTCTCAATGCCGATGGGTATGGGACGTGGCGGCGGTCGTGGAAGGGGAGGCATGGGTGGCGAATTTCTTATCAATGGCAAACCCATGGCGATGGATGAGATTAATGAGGTTGTGCCAATCGGCAGCACAGAAATCTGGGAGATTCACAACGATTCGATGATGATGCATCCTTTCCATATCCATCATGGTCAGTTTCAGATTCTGGATCGGGATGGAGTACCACCTAGCGCGGAGGAAATGGGCTTTAAGGACACAGTGAAAGTTGGCCCCGGGCAGACGGTACGATTTATAATGCGCTTCGAAAATTTCAGCGATCCTGACACCGCGTATATGTATCACTGCCATATTTTAGAGCACGAAGACAACGGTATGATGGGGCAATTCACCGTTCTCTGATGGTTCAATTAGGGAATAGGCGGTGCAAAATATTTACGATAACTTGTCAGAATCTTTCTTGCCGGTACATCCAGAATACTCGCACAGCTTTCTCAATAAATAGACTGCCGAGTGTAAGCCTCGCCCTTTGCTGCGGCAATTGTATTGGTAAGGTTTTGAGAAGCTAGCTGCGACTGGCGCTTGATCTTGATCCGAAGACTTCCTCTAGTATTTCTCGGAAATTTTCTACAAAGGGTGAAGACGGCTTCTTTGCAAGACAAGTGCGGAGTTAAACATCTTGCGCTCTATTCGTTGCAAAGCAGAAACTGAATTTTGAGCCAAAAAAAGGGGGCTAGCGATAGCCCCCTTTTTCAAACGTTGAGCGAAGGGCTTAGTCAGCCGGCTCTAAGCGAACAACCGAAGATGGCTCGCCATTGCGGTCGGAAATGGCTAAGTAGATATAACCATCTTGCCCCTGGCGTACGTCACGGATTCGCCCGATGTCATACACAAGCGTTTCTTCTACAACTACGCTGCTGTAGTCGTCAGACAGTTGCAATCGAGCAAGTTGCTCGCCAGCTAAAGAACCAGAGAAAATGTTGCCATACCACAGCGGGAACTTATCGCCTGTGTAGATCATTAGACCCGATGTAGCGATTGACGGCACCCAGAATTGCTCCGGTTGTACCATGCCTTCTTCACTGATACCGATATGGATAGGTCTGCCGAATGCGCCATAGTTTGCGCCACGGCCGACTACAGGCCAACCGTAGTTATTACCAGGCTCAATGCGATTAATCTCATCGCCGCCTTGCGGTCCATGCTCAGACTCCCAAAGATCACCGGTCTCCGGGTGAATTGCTAGACCTTGAGGGCTGCGGTGACCGTAGCTCCAGATTTCAGGAAGCATGCCTGATTGTCCGACAAATGGATTGTCATTCGGTACAGTGCCATCGTCATTCAGGCGCACAATAACGCCTTGGTGATTGCTGCGATCCTGTGCAGGGTGAGCACGCAGAGCGGTTTCATCTCCAACCGGAGGAGCCATGCGATCGCCTAGCGTTAGGAACATATAGCCATCGTTATCGAAAACGATCTTGCCGCCATAGTGTCCAAAGCCAACTGCTTGTGCTTCGAAGATTTCTACCACATTGGTCAGTCGGTCATTCTCGAAACGGCCGCGCGCTATCGCTGTTGCAGAGCTGCCTTCAGTTTTCTTGGAATAGGTTAGATAGACCCAGCGGTTCTCGCTGAAATTGGGATGCGGCAAGACGTCGAACAAACCACCTTGGCCTTCATAAAATACSTCGGGGACTCCGGGAACKGCTTCGGGMAGAAGCTTGCCGTCGCGAACGAYCCTCAAGCGKCCAGGTTTTTCTGTAATGAGCATATCGCCGCCGGGTAGCCAGGCCATGGACCAGGGTTGTACCAGGTCCTCTGCTACCGTTACGACTGTGTAGTCATGGTTGGCTGCATGGTAAACGTCCGACTGCGCGTTAGCGCCGGCCGCAACTGTTGCCAGTAGGGCGGTACCAGCAAGTTTTAACAAATTGCGAAACATAAGGTATTCCTCTTTAGTTCTAATCAATGCAGGCTCACCTAGTCAAACTAGGCGAGCCTGTTAAACGGGTAAATCTTGACTCTAATTCTCTATGGAAATAGCAGTGCCAACTCAGCCTTCGCATCAGCGCTGGCGGTGTGATTAAGGCTCGCGATGATTCCGGCCAATGCCTTTGCTCGATCTGGAGCCTCCTCATTTTCCTGAAGCGCTTCCATGGCAGTTTTGCCTTCCATATTCGCCGAATGCTCGATATTGACTACGGCGCTAGCCATAGCGTGGATACCCGCGGCCAATGAGTCATCACCGATGATCGCATTCAGTGCAGCTTTATCTGTATCCGAAGGGAAATGGTTAAGACTGACAACGATGTCAGCAATCTGCTTGGCAGCAGCGGCATTGGCGCTGTTGTCTTGGGCTACTGAAAACTGCGAAAACAGTCCGATAACGGCAATCAATAGGAATCTTTGTAAGATTGTATTTTTCATGGTGATCTCCTCAGCTCAGGAATCCGAGCAATTTAGTTCGTCGAGTCTATATCAGTATTCTAGGAATATATAGCCGTTTGGGGTGTTAGACGAGACGTATGGACGTTTTTTGGTGGCAGGCAGACGCACGGCTTTGCGCGTTACAAAGAATTACAAACCCGCTTATTCATATTTGGTTAAGCAATTGATATCTATCATGGTTTTCGAAACAGACTGTTGTTGCCCACTTGCTTGTAGTGGAGAGATTGCTTATCCTTCTCCCCCCGCTTATTACAGCCAATTGCTGCAGGTATAAATAAGTGCTTACACTGCTGTAATTTTTGGCGGGTAAACAACACGGTCGGCCCGTTTGACGGGTACGCTGGAATT
>JAESUV010000214.1 GCA_016762975.1 Gammaproteobacteria bacterium
GCCTGGAGTTTGGGCAATGAAAAAGCAAACTAGACGATACTGGTAACTCAAATGGGATTTTTGAACTCACCAAAATGGATCGATGTAGAGAACTGGCCGATTTCTTGGGAAATCGGCGGCACTAGCTGGTTTCCGTTTCTTGAATCGATTCACGTAATTGCAGCCGCCTTTGTTGTAGGCTCTATTCTTATGGTGGATTTACGATTATTAGGGTTTGCTGCAGTTAAATATCCAATTAGCACTCTCTCTAAGGAATTGGTGCCTTGGACCTGGGGCGCGTTCGTGATTGCGACGATTACCGGCCTTGGCATGTTCATTACGCGCGCGGCCTCWCATGTAGTAAATCCRGCGTTTCAGTGGAAGATGGTCTTGCTTGCCCTCGCCGGCGCCAATATGGCGTATTTTCACTTCCGTGTTTATAAAAAAYTAGCTCAATGGGATGACAAAACCCCAACTCCYCTGCAACTAAAAATCATCGGAGGCCTGTCACTTYTMCTCTGGTCAGGRGTCATGCTGGCAGGAAGATGGATTGGRCATATAATTTAATGCNAAAACNCARCWACTAACTACCTATTTGCATCAAGAGTGATTCAGTGAAAGCAAAAGAAAYAAAYCCTAARMTTGATTTCGAGAGAATYCGCGYCCTCTACGAGAACACRAACSTCGGCTATTTTGGYATTGCCGCAGGCGTGCTCTTCTTTAGCTATATGATCGACCAACTAGCAAGCATTAGAATTGCCTWCCCKTGGATGCTTACTGTAAGCATTGCYTATATTCCGCGCRTTATTATATCGATAAYCTTTGCGCGAAAAATGAAAGCCAATGAAATCACYTTTGAGAACGTAAAGCCCTGGGAAAACTATTTTKTCTACARCAGCATCCTTCCTTTTYTGTGTTTTTCCWGCGCCGTATTCATTCCCTTTGGGCAGAACGAATTYATCGCCCTKCTMTACTATGCAGTGATCGTAATGACACTCGTATCGGGGGGAATYMTGTCATACAGCACCTCACTGCCCGCRATTTTCCTGWTCATGAATGCGAGYATGCTTCCCCTAATTGTGAAAACATTCTGGTTTCAAGAGGCTTTGTTTAATGCCCTAGGCYTGCTACTGSTCATTGCCTATTTGTTACTYTCACGCCTCATTCCTAAGCAGAATAAATTGCTAGTTGAGAATATTGCTCTGCGAATCGAGAACGAGCATCAATCACTGACTGACCCGCTGACCAAATTAGGGAATCGTCGCCGCCTCTATCTCTTGATCGAAACTCTAGTCCCTTCTTCTCTGCGGCGCAAAGACCCGTTCAGCATTGTGTTATTAGATATCGACGATTTTAAGCTATATAACGATGAGTTTGGGCATAGCGCAGGTGACGATCTACTAGTGCAAGTATCCGACATATTGAAAGACTGCTCTCGAGATCAGGATTTGGTGGTGCGCTATGGCGGCGAAGAGTTTCTACTGGTACTACCTTCCACCAGCCTTGAATCTGCACAAATCCTCGTTGATCGTGTTCGTAGCGCGATCAAAGAAAAAACCAGCATCACATTCAGCGGCGGCATCGCTATGCATTCGGAGCAATTATCTTTCGAGCAATTAGTAGAAMAAGCAGATMAGTGCCTATACAAGGCGAARAGCGAYGGYAGGGATCGCATCGTACTCGCCGAATCATAACAAGCCCTCAGCKTAGWMTTATCTGCARTGCAATTATCAGGATAGTGTCGCGCTTCCGCCCTTTCCGATATAGAATTCCCCCTTAMTWCCGAGCAAAGTGAAATYCCCRTCTCGTTAGGCACCCAGAAGCTGCTTGGCAGTTRGYAGATAGATATTCTCTWYYRMYMRNCAACAAATTCAATAAGACCCNCAAGGATTACTACATGAATTCTTCCCTCTGCKTCAACAAGCGCTTCATTAGCCGCCTTTTRACTGTGCTCGCTTCTCTRRTTTTCCTAARCGSRTGCAGCGAAGGCAGCGAMACACAGACATCRGGRCCARYYMCTGYMACTRAAGCSGCAACTARCCCAAGCTCCRCGCYGGAGGCTGTTCCMGCCGACGTRGAAGATRACTTCGCTTATGAGGCAGACCGTTTTGCAGACATACGCATGTTGCGCTATCAGGTCCCAGGGTTTGAGGRTTTGAGCAGTCAGCARAAGGAACTCCTCTACTACCTATCTCAGGCAGCGCTCTCTGGCCGCGATATCATGTATGATCAAAACTACAAGCACAATCTTCGAATCCGGCGCACTCTCGAGGAAGTACTGAAAAATTACACTGGCGATAGGGAGACGGAAAATTTCGGCCACCTCACAACCTATGCAAAACAGGTCTGGTTTGCGAATGGCATTCACCACCACTATTCAGGTTTAAAATTTACACCACTCTTTGACGAGGAGTACCTCAASGARGTAATAAGCGCTGCCGCGTCCGARTCAAAYTTCCCGCTGCGTGATGAYCAGAGTGTAGAGCAACTAATCGCCGAGTTAACACCGATACTCTTCGATSAGAACCTAGATCCRAAGAAAGTAAACACCGCCGACGGCGTAGAYAAAGTGACTACATCGGCAGTTAACTTCTACGAGGGTGTTACCGAGCAAGAGGTCATCGACTTTTATGCGACACGCTCAGAAAATGATGACTYGACTCCYGTCTCCCACGGACTTAACTCCAAACTCGTTAAAGTCGATGGCGAAATCGTTGAACGCGTCTGGCGCGTTGGCGGAATGTACAGCGAGGCGCTAGAGCAAGTAGTGTATTGGTTAGAGCGCGCAATTGGAGTCGCCGAGAATGACAAGCAACGAACAACATTTGAATTGCTAGTAAAGTACTACCGCTCTGGCGACCTTGAAGATTTCGATGCCTATAATATCGCATGGGTCGAAGACACAGATTCAGCGATAGATGTAATCAACGGTTTCATCGAAGTCTATAACGACCCGTTAGGTTATCGAGGCTCTTTCGAATCGGTGGTATCGTTTCGTGATGCTGAAGCAACCCTCAGAATTTCGGCTATTGGTGAGCGCGCGCAATGGTTCGAAGACAATTCTCCTATTATAGACAAACACAAGAAAGCAAACGTGACAGGCATTGATGGCAAGGTCATCACTGTCGTTATGGAATCTGGCGATGCGTCACCCGCAACCCCCATTGGCATCAACCTACCCAATTCCAGTTGGATTCGCGCAGAGCACGGCTCRAAATCCGTAAGCCTTGGCAATATTGTAAGCGCGTATAATTCCTCSCCCAGCAAGACACTCGAAGAGTTCGCRTTCACAGCAGAAGAAATYCARCGCAGCCGAATGCACTCAGAGCAAGCCGGYGAYTTACACACCGACATGCACGAGGTCATCGGACAYGCATCGGGGMRAATCAATGAAGGTGTMGGCACGACYCGAGAGACRCTTCGCCAATACGCCAGCACTTTGGAGGAAGCTCGCGCTGATCTAGTCGCYCTGTATTACATCCTAGACCCCATGCTAATCGAGATAGGCGTGATGGAYAGCCTAGATGTTGGGCGCTCTGAGTACGATGCATATATYCGTGGTGGCGCGATGCTACAACTGTATCGGCTGCAGCCAGGCGAAYTGGTCGAAGAGGCCCACATGAGRAATCGTCAACTCGTAGCACTTTGGTCTTATGAACAAGGYTTRGAAGAAAATGTTATTGAACGYGTGGTGAGAGATGACAAGACCTATTTYGTTATAAACGATTATGAGAAGCTACGYGTTATATTCGGMRGATTGCTACAAGAAATTCAGCGCATCAAATCCGAAGGCGACTTCGACGCGGCTAGGGATCTCGTAGAGAATTACGGCACRCAGGTAGACGACGAACTACACGCCGAAGTACTGCGGCGATATGCRTCTTTAGGCGTWGCCCCCTACTCCGGATTCGTAAATCCCCGCATAGCTGCCGATGATGAAAATGGTGTGGTCAGCAACGTACGGGTCGAATATCCGAAAGACTTCATGTCACAGATGCTCGAGTACGCTGCGAATTATTCATTCTTGCCGACCGACAACTAATGAGCAGAACACCGAAAATGAATCTCGAAAGGCTAAAACGAGCCGAGGAATATTTCCTAACTCGCTACCCGGGCGGATTCTCCCATCCAGAGATGATGGCAATTGCTAAGAAACACAAAATGGATAAGATGATTTTGCTTAGCGCGGAGTTGTTCGCGAAGAAAAACTTCAGGGATCCTCCAGAAATAATCGAGAGCATGATAAAGATTGTATCTCGCTCTTCAATGGTTTCAATTTTCGAGAAACCGAAATTTCGCGATTTCGGGCGAAGCTTAGAACCAAAACAAAAGAACGCTCTAGCTAGCGGATTGAAAGAACAACTCTATGGCGATGAAAAAAAAGGCTTCGAGAAGGTTTTAAACATCATGTTAAGCGGAAAAATGGCCAAGTGGTCACTGATTAGCATCTGGCCTGTCTACTTCCACCCGCAGGATGAAGTCTTCGTCAAACCAACAACCGCCAAGAAAGCCATAGCCCATTTCGAGATACAGAATCTTCACTATCGGCCGCAGCCTTCATGGGAATTCTATGAAGAATTTCGCTCAGTAATTAATCAGATGAAAACGAAAGTTGATCCATCCTTATCGCCAAACAGTGCAGCGTTTACCGGGTTTCTTATGATGAGTATGGCAGCAATGGAAGAAGCCGAATTTTAAGATTGCATTAGACTGCTAGGATAATTGTGTTAGAACTAAGGCCAAACTGTGAGCATTGCGACAAAGACCTACCTCCGGCCTCAACGCAGGCCCATATATGCACCTATGAATGCACGTTCTGTAGTCATTGCGTGAACGAGGTACTCTGCAATGTCTGTCCAAATTGCGGCGGTGGATTCAGTAAACGGCCCATCCGGCCACAGACTGAAAGAAGGCCTGGCGTGAGCCTAGAACATCAACCCGCCTCAACTAGGCGTGTTCATACAAAGTATCCTGACGAAGAAATAACTCAGTTCGCCGGCGCAACGAAATCGACCCGCGCCGAAGATCGTTAACTAAAATCCCCCAAAGGCACAACACCATGAAATTATTAATTCGAAATATGGCACGCAGTACTAGCGAGGCAGAACTTAAAACCCTATTCGAATCTTTTGGCACAGTGCAATCCTGCTCACTCGTGCTAGATCCAAAGTCAGGCGGATCGAAAGGATTTGCCTTCCTCGAGATGCCCAAGACTGGCGAAGCCAAGGCGGCGGTCAAAAATTTAAATGGCAAGGATGTCGACGGCAAGAGGATCAGAGTCAAGAAAGCAGATAAAGTAGAGAAAGCGAAGTAGTAAACAAGAGCAATGATGTCTAGTGCAGTACTTCTATTGGCATTCTAAATCAGTCTGACCCTTTTAGAAGTTCTGTCACTACAGCGCCATCCGCCCTGCTGCCAAGCCAGTCGAATGTTCCCTTTTCGATCATCTCGACACTTGCCTCAAGCACGGGGTTGATGGCTGCAAAATTCAGCGCCCCACCGAGACTGATTCGATTTGCTCCACACTCACTAAATTCTGCAACATCTATCCCCGGCATGAATGATGCCAGCACATTAACGGGCTTCTCTAAAGACGCTGTAACTGTGCGCAGTTGAGTCGCTGAGCTTATACCTGGCGCATAAAGCACGTCAGCGCCTGCTTCCTCGAATGCCTGCAGACGCTTGATCGTATCATCAAGGTCATCTACTCCTCGAAGTAAGTTCTCGGCTCGGGCGGTAAGCACCAGTGGCACTCCCAATTCGGCAATTGTCTCAGCCGCTGCCTGCACTCTCTCAACCGATTCAAGGAAGCCATACAGGTGATGGTTCTCGCGACTAAAGTCTTCGATTGAGAATCCGGCGATACCTGTCTCTGCCAGTCTCCTAATATTTTCAACAACATCGATAAGACGCTCGGAGAAACCGTTCTCAAAATCGGCGTTGATAGGAATGTCCGTGGCTGCAGACAACAATCTGCAATGCTGCAGCTTTTCATCGAGGCTCACCTCACCATCTGCTCTACCTAAGGTATAGGCGAAGCCCGAACTTGTAGTCGCCAGCGCCTGAAAGCCTTTGCCCTGCAATAGCTTCGCCGAGCCTACGTCCCAAGGGTTGGGAATTATCCATGCTGCTTCTGACTGATGCAGGCGTGCAAAGGTCTCACACTTCTGAAGTTGAGTGGCCACGGAGCCTCCCTAAGAATGGCTGCTACTTGAGATGTAAGTGCGTTGACTAGGAGAACATTGCCTTGAATATGAAGAAGAACACTATGGAAAGTCCTGCACCGACCGGTAGTGTGACCACCCAGGACAGAAAAATTCTACCGACGACATTGAGATTGAGAGCGCCGATACCACGAGCTAGGCCCACTCCCAATACCGCACCTACCAGGGTGTGGGTTGTCGACACAGGAATTCCTGTGCCGGACGCTACCACCACGGTAGTCGCCGCAGCCAATTCTGCGGCAAAGCCGCGACTCGGTGTAAGTTCGGTAATATTTCTGCCAATTGTTGCAATGACCTTGTAGCCCCACATCGCMAGACCMGYRACTATGCCRSYACCWCCTARGATTAGAATCCAGAGCGGCAAGCCAGATTGTTCAGCAAATACGCCCCCACTTTGTACCACACTAACCACAGCGGCCAACGGCCCGATAGCATTTGCGACATCATTCGAGCCGTGTGCGAACGCCATCGAGCAGGCGGTGAATATCATCAATATGCCGAATACTTTTTCGACACTACCGAAGTGAAAGCTTTCATTCTCTTCTGGAATTTCTTTAATACGGCGGAGCAAGAAGATGCCGATGATCATGGCTAAGATTCCAACTCCTGCCGCCATCATCACAGACTGAACAAAACTAAAATCCAGTCCTACATAACGCAGCCCCTTTACCAGGGTGACCATCGCAATCATGAAACCTACCAAGAATATATAGAAAGGGACGTATTTTTTTGCATTAGCGAAGGGGTCGTCGGTATCAAGAACAAGTTTCTGCACGCTGCGGAAAATAAAGAAGGCGATGATACCGGAACACAGGGGAGAAACGATCCAGCTCGCCACGATGGTCCAGACCTTGCTCCACACAACTGCATCCACCGAGATGCCGACAACCGCGAACCCTACGATAGCGCCGATAATCGAATGGGTAGTAGAWACYGGCCAGCCATAGTKAGAGGCAATCAATAGCCATGTACCCGCCGCTAAAAGCGAGGAAAGCATGCCGTAAACTAGTAGCTCGGGCGCATCCGCAAACCCAGCTTTATCGATATCGATGATACTGCTGCGAATGGTAGAGGTCACTTCCCCGCCTGCCAAGTAGGCSCCAGCAAATTCAAATACCATGGCAATTAATATCGCCTGCTTGATCGTGACCGCTTTSGCTCCAACCGATGTCCCCATCGCATTGGCYACGTCATTCGCRCCTACRCCCCARGCCATRAARAAGCCGAACACACAGGCCATGATCAAAAATATAGTACCGTATTGAGAAATTATGTCAGACATGTATCACCTAGCTTGTGAAGCTTTAMTATTTTCTTATCGCGCAATYAACARCAATAAMMYARYSYYCRSWYWTKSWRWRWTWWYTRYCARWTSSYYKRKMWRATCGATAATCTTGTAAAGAAACATTACATGAACAGGAGGCAGARACTCTTCCAACTCATACAATTTCGCGCGCAACTTAACCTGACTCACATCAGTTTGATGCTCAAGTTCATCCAGCTCATTAATCARGCCCTCAACAAGATCTACTTCYTTTCCACGAAAGCCTGTCTCGAGCAACTCATCCAACTCATTGATAACCTTAAGAGCTTGATTCGAAGCGAGCAGACTTTCATTAAAATAATCACGAAATTCCATCACCAGACTCTCTGGAATCTCCATGCGCCTACCTAGCATTAGTCCCGCTATATCTTTCGCGCGATTCGCCAATTTATCCTGAGTATGCAGCAACTCTAATAAATCTGTTCTGGATACCGGCAGAAACAARCTCTTTGGTAGGTTCGTGCGCAGAYTGCTTTTAATGTCATCAGCTTTATTTTCCTGATTCCGAATTTCTTGTTGCAAAGCAAASGCCGCRTCCCARTCCTTWAKGAARCTTGCTTCCAARAATTYGCCCAGTARTTCGACGCAATGGTGAGCTATCGCCATATGTTCTTGAATGGGYCTGATGGGAGAACGCCCAAATAGRGCRCTGAKTGTAGGTGTCATGATTTTGACCTGCTGTGATTTKCWCGGATTATAGTTTCACTCCTTAATGATGACTACATTTTTGTCATTTTATTATCARAATATTTGAGCGANTTTCTATAATCCAYYTAATRRGGAGAACACMGRCCGGTWAGCAGYGCACGAMRGAATAGCAATTGCCAAGTAAAAGCGTGGTGTTACACTACTGGCTCTCACCAAAAMAACAACAATGAGGAGTGGGYATGGGCAATCTCACGACGCAGCTGAGGCGTCTGKCYACRGTGGYATTTAGYGGCCTACTTTTAGCCACAAGCGGCAGCCTCGCCGAAGACGCAGGCAATCTCTACAACACCAATTTTGACATCAACGCTGGGCTCAAATATTTCGAGCGGCAGTGCTCTCGCTGTCATGGCTTCGATGCGAAGGGCAACGATGAAACCGGCGCACCAGACCTTACAGGCCGACTATCCCGAGCTAGCACCGAAGTAGGCATATTCAACATCATCCGCACAGGCATTCCCGGTACCGCCATGCTTCCTGTTGCATCCGACCTTCCTGACGCTCAGGTTTGGCAGCTCGTAGCCTACATAGGCTCCCTTAGCACCGATCCTGCGAACATCGACCTGCCTGGCTCGGTCGCCGGCGGCGCCGGCCTGTTCACCAACAAGGGAGACTGCAGCAGCTGCCACATGATCAACGGACAAGGCGGCAGACAGGGGCCGGACCTTTCTAGAGTGGGCGAGAGACGCAGTCCAGAAGAGTTACTTAGCGACATGCTCAACCCCCATGCAGACGTTGCCCCGCGCTGGTGGACAATGCGCGTAACCGAGAAAAGCGGCCTYGTCAGAGAGGGRCTACGCATGAATGAAGATAGCTTCTCGCTGCGAATAATCGATGAKRACGCGMACCTTTGGTCCTATYCGAAGAATCAGATTGCATCCTTCGAGCGRRTCGAAGCATCGACCATGCCAAGCTATACACAGATTTTGTCCGACAGCGAAGTAGATGACCTTGTGGCCTATCTATTTTCACTGCGAAAGGAGAATTAAGCATGAACAGATTACCCCTACTACTGCTGAGCGGAATTTTTCTAGCGCTGCCTCTACACGCGCAAGAAGATGAATTTCAAACCGTTATCACACCTGCATTTAGCCCGGTGACTTGGGAGCGCCTCATCAATGCCGAGAATGAGCCCGAGAACTGGATGATGTACTCCGGCACTCTGGACAGTCAGCGCTACAGTCGACTAACTCAGATCAACACGGACAATGTGACAGAATTGGAAATGAAATGGTCATACCAGATACCCGTGATCGACCGTGCAGAAACAGTACCTACCGTCGTCGATGGCATCATGTTCATTACSGAGGCRCCTAGCAATCTGACTGCCGTTGATGCCCGAACGGGGCGAGTCTATTGGCGTTACGACCATGATCTACCAGAGGATCTGCGTATTTGCTGCGGCAGAAACAACCGTGGTGTAGCCATACTCGGTGAAACACTTTTCATGAGTACATTGGACGCCCACCTCGTTGCCATCGATGCGCGCACAGGGAACGTTCTCTGGGACGTCGAGGTAGCCGACTATGAGGCCGGCTACAGCAAGACTGCTGCGCCCTTAATCGTTAAAGACAAAGTCATCACCGGAATAGCCGGTGGCGAGTTCGGCATACGCGGCTTCATCGACGCCTACGACCCCGTCACTGGCGAACTCGAGTGGCGAACCTATGCTATTCCTGGTCCGGGCGAGCCCGGCAACGACAGCTGGTCCGGTGACTCATGGAAAACTGGAGGCGCCGCCACATGGATCACCGGCTCCTACGATCCAGAACTGAATCTCATCTATTGGGGCACGGGCAATCCAGGTCCAGACTGGAATGGCGATGTTCGCCTCGGCGACAACCTTTATTCCGATTCGGCTCTGGCTCTGGATGGTGATACCGGCGAGATTGCTTGGCACTTCCAATTCACGCCTCACGACGTCCATGACTACGACGCGATTCAGGTGCCAATTCTGGCCGATATCGAATACCAGGGCAGCACACGCAAGGTAATGATGTGGGCCAATCGAAATGCCTTCTTCTATACTATTGATCGCGAAACTGGTGAATTTCTAGAAGGAGAAGCGTATGCCTCACAGACATGGGCGCTGGGTTTAGACCCGAATGGCCGTCCAATTCGGGTACCTGGCATGGCGCCTACTTATGAAGGCATTTTGGTCTCCCCTCCTATCGTCGGCGCAACTAACTGGTACTCGCCCAGCTACAGCCAGCAGACAGGCTTATTCTATGTCACCTCTTTTGATGGCGAACAGGAATTCTTCAAACGTGACGAAGACTACGAAGAAGGTGAACGTTTCACAGGTGGCGGTGGGCGCTACAATCAGCCTATGGATGCATTCCATAGCTCCATTCGAGCAATCAATCCTGCGACGGCAGAAATCGAATGGGAATTCCCTATCATGCCCCGGTCTTCGGCAGGCATAACCACTACCGCCGGCGGCATCGTATTTACCGGCAGTGCTGATGGCTATTTTTTCGCACTAGATGCAGCGAGTGGCGAAGAACTCTGGCATATCTCTCTCGGCGCGCGAGTACATGCGGCTCCTATGACATATGCTATAGATGGTCAGCAATTCGTAACCATCGCCTCCGGTAATGTAGTGTATACATTCGGATTAAAAGAAAACTAAATTCAGACGCACTCGCTTATGCATACCTTCGCCGATCCAATTAAATACGCCGCATCCATGGCGCCCACCAAAACAGCAGTCATAGACGGAACAGAGTCTATCGATTACGCGGAATTACATAGGCGCTGCCGCCTCTTAGCCGGATCCCTGCAAGCATTAGGATTGGCGAAAGGAGAAAGAGTCGCAATCTTAGCTAACAACGGGCAGCGCTATATTGAAACCTACATAGGCGTGCCTGCGGCCGGCTTAGTGGTCGTACCACTCAATACCCGACACGCAATGGCAGAATTGAAATACGCCCTCGAAGATTCGCAGACAAAAGTACTACTCATCGACCGTGATCCCGGTGAATTAGCTGACTGTGTCGATCATGTCATCATGATTCCCGATGCCTATGACACGATGCTAAATGAGGCGACGGAGGCTGAACTCGGAGTTAATGTTGAAGAGAACGATCTAGCCGGCCTGTTCTATACAGGTGGCACTACCGGCAAGTCCAAGGGCGTGATGCTAAGCCATCGCAATCTCATCGCGAATACATTCCACTATCTGGCCTGCGTTCCACAGAGAGAAGATGATGTGATGCTGGTGATGGCGCCGCTATTTCACGCTGCAGGTTCCCTAGGCGTAATCGGCAACATCTGGACACTAGGCACCCAAGTTACTCTGGCGGTATTCGACCCGAGAACCGCTCTGGATTTAATTGCAGAACACGGTGTAACAGAGAGTCTTGGGGTTCCTACAATGCTGGCAGCTATTGCAGAAGAGCAGCATGTACGCCCTCGAAAAACCGACACGCTAAAGATGCTTGCACATGGTGGGTCGCCGATAGCGACAGAGATTTTGCGCCGCACACATAGCGCCTTCCCCACAGCAGAACTCGTAGAAGTTTATGGGGCAACTGAGCTCTCCCCTCTTTGCACGGTACTAAGCAATGAACAAGACCTGATTGATTCCCCCCTAGCTCGCTCCTGTGGCCGACCTGTACTAGGCAACAAAATTGATATCCTAGATCCCCATGGAAGCGTACTTGCTGCTGGAGAAATTGGCGAGGTAGTAGTGCGCGGCCCCAATGTGATGCAAGGCTATTGGAACAAGCCTGAGCAAACTGCGGCGGTACTTAAAGACGGCGCTTACTGGACTGGCGATCTAGGCTATATGGATGATCAAGGCTATGTCTTCTTGGTGGACCGCAGCAAAGACATGATCGTTACCGGCGGAGAGAACGTGTATTGCACGGAAGTTGAAGAAGCCCTCTACCAACACCCGGCCGTTCTGGAAGCAGCAGTATTTGGCGTACCTGATGATAAATGGGGAGAAGCTGTCTGGGCGGTGATTGTGCCGCGGGAAGGAAACAAGATCGATCCAATACAGGTAATCGAATTTTGCCGCGAACGAATAGCAGGATACAAGGTGCCCAAGGGAATCGATGTACAACTCGATCCGCTACCTAAGTCAGGTCCGGGAAAAGTTCTTAAAAGAGAGCTCAGGGCACCGTATTGGAAATCTCAAGAGCGCTCGGTTAACTAACGTTCTAATAATACGGAGCAATCAACTCCTCGCTGATCTGCCACAAGCGCTTTGCATCTTCATCAGTAGAAAATTTTGCTGTTTCTGCACGCTCGCGCTCAAAGAAGTAATGCCCGTCYGCCYCCCTGCTTGTGGGTTCTWCCGARCTCGCTAACCATATCAAGGTATCTGACCCCTGCTCGATACTTTTCATAAAGGGGTACAAGACYAGYCCAAGTAGACGCGCTAGTGTGCCGCCCTTATTCCAAATCGGCGTCCTTACCGTGCCGGGATGAAAGGAACTAACAACCACATTTTTGCCGGCGAGGCGATGCTGCAATTCCCGAGCAGCCAATAGATTCATCAGTTTCGAACGACCGTAGGCCTTCAAGGTGCCATAGCCTTGTGTTAGTCCTAGGTCATCGAAATTTAAGGCGCTATTGAAATGCCCGTAAGAACTAGTAAAAATGATTCGCGCTAGGTCTTCATTTGCCGCATTCAGAATTGCCGGCAACAATTTCTTGGTCAACAGCAAGCTACTCAGATGATTACTCACGAACGTGGTTTCAAAGCCTTCAATCGTCACTGTCCTGCTGCCGTTCGCTCCCCCGGCGTTATTACAGAGCACATCGATCTTAGGAAAATCTCGAAGTAAATTATCAGCCATCTCGCTTACGCTCGCCAAGGAGCTGAAATCTGCTAGATAGAGGCTAATATTCTCATTGCCTGTAGTCGCAATTATCTCTGCAACCGCCTCACGCCCCCGTTGTCCATTACGGCAAACCAATGCGACGTTCGCTCCCAAACACGCAAAGCGCCGTGCCGAAAAAAAACCAATACCACTGTTCGCTCCCGTTACTACATAATTTTTCCCACTCAATACTTCTTGGGTCATTTAGGTTTCTCTACGTCTCTCTAGTTTACGATTCCCAAATATTACACTGAAATCGCCGCGACCCGCTCTTTCTAAAATTTCTACAGCATATGACAATCAGCAGATCCCGTTCCTCTGAGCCACTTCAGCTTATGTCTAACGAATAGTCACTTTTCCAATAGGCGGCAGCATCTTGTACTATTGCTCTACACTACGAAACCACCCCATTACCGAACAAAACTACCGAGTCCATCCTATGAGCAATACAGCAATAAGCAGATTTAAAGTCCCCGAACTCGACGAGTTACCCGAGGATATAAGACAGCGCATCCTGGCCGTTCAGGAGAAAGCTGGCTTCATTCCAAACATATTTCTCGCCCTCGCTCATAGGCCCGCTGAGTTTCGCGCCTTCTTCAGCTATCACGACGCACTCATGGAGAAATCCGAGGGCCTTACCAAAGCTGAACGTGAAATGATCGTGGTGGCAACCTCAGGAATCAACCAATGTATCTATTGTGTCGTTGCTCACGGGGCCATCCTGCGCATTCGCGAGAAGAACCCGCTCATCGCCGATCAGCTTGCGACTAACTATCGAAAGGCTGACATAACGGCGAAGCAAAGCCTGATGCTAGATTTCGCAGTCAAAATATCACAGCAAGCCAACGAAATCCGTGAATCGGATATTCAGAACTTGCGCGAGAATGGGTTCGCTATGGAAGAAATCTGGGACATAGGCTCTATCGCTGCCCTATTCGCTCTATCCAATCGTCTCGCCAATATGGCGGATATTAAGCCAAATCCCCAGTTCTACAGCATGGGCAGAAGTGAAATCGACTAGCAATCAGTAACTAGGTACTAAACTTGATCATTTAAATCCCGTTTGTACCCATGTTTTTCTTTCCCTGTTACCTAGCAAATTGTAGTCTTCTACAGTTAAGCGCTAGTAGTTAGACTTGTGAACACAATAACCTGAATAATCAATAGGTACTGGTAATGGCTATTAAAAACCCCCACATTACTGCCAATGCTTACAACGGCAACAGCACCCAAATTCAACCCTCTATGGGCAGTCGTCTGTATGAAGACGATTCAGGTACTATCTTGCTGGGCCAGCCACCGGAAGTACTCAAGGGCCTGCTACAGCACGGTATTAGCAACTTTGACACCCTCGTCCTTCCTGATGTGAAAGAAAAGAGTGGCTCGCTGATGAATAGCCTCGAGTTTCCACTGTACTTTTTCCTATTCGTTAGCAAGGGTCTTGAACAGGGCCGCAGGCTGAACCTAGTCGGTGAGCCGGTAGATATTAGCCATGCCTTGCGCCTATTACGTATCACCTTATTCGGACCAACCCGAGACGAGTTAGTAGGCTGGCAGACAGACCCTGCCGTCGCCGACGAATGGCTCGCAGCCAGCAAAGAGCTTGCCCTTAAAGACAAATATGGCGAGATCATACCGGTCCAAGACTTCTTTAATATCCTGCCATTCAAAGACGGTTGGGTGAAAGTAGGCGAGCAAACCATTGTCCACGTCGATACTGATGTATTCGATATTAACTCCAGCGGCGGCATGGTCAGGATTGATCTGAACGAAGATACAAGCATTCAACCGCCCTACAAGGTCGAACCGGACTATGTGCCCGGTGGATTGGTTAAGATGGGTATTGAGGTGCTAGGTGGCGCATCAGGCTTCACCCCTACAGAACCCTGCACAGGCCTCGCGTTCTGCTACAACGGCGAATACCTACTAATCGACGCAATTCCCTTTCTTGATCAACATTTGTTCGCCCGCGGCATCTCGAAAAATCAGGTCGCTGCGGTATTTCTTACCCATTTACACGATGACCATTCATCACTATTCCCCTTGATGCTGATGCCTCACCGCGTCGATCTCATTACGACACGTGAGATCTTCAATATGGCGATGGACAAGATCTCCTGCGGTATTGGCTGGACACTCGGCGCAGTATGCGAGCACTTTAATTTGGTCGAGGTGACCCTAGGAGAACGGCTAAATTATTTCGGCTTGACCATCGAGCCACATGTAACCGTCCATAGCATTCCCACGATAGGCGCGACGTTTTCAACAGTAAATAAGGGCATTGAAAAAAAAATCTGTGTGATAGGCGACAATCACTCAATGAGCGCCATCGGTGAAATGACAGAACGTGGCCTGGTTAGAGAAAGCACAATTAAGAATCTAAAACGCTTGTATTCCGATAGGTTTGCATTGCTCGTAGCCGATGGTGGCGCTGGCGCGATTCATGGCGACCCCGCAGATGCAATTCATTCCGCATCCGACCGTGTCGTCTTCGTTCATGTTGAAGAATTAGCGAATGAATTCAATACAACATTTTCATTAGCAACCTCCGGCAAACGCTACACAATCCTAGACGGCGATCCTGCTATTTATACCTCGCAGATAAATCATTACCTCACCGAATGGTTGGGACGGCCCTTTCCGAACAGATGGATGCGCAGCTTATTGGCCGAGGAAGAAATTCGCCGCTATAACGCTGATGACGTAATTTTGGTTCAAGATGCGACCACGCGCGGCTATGTCTATCTAATACTGACCGGCTACTGCGATGTAGTAAGACACGATGGTGTAAGGCTAACTAAAGATGCCGAGCTTCAGGCCGGCGACGTACTCGGTGAGATGGCAGTGATAACCGGCAGTGGAACGCGCAATGCCAGCGTCATAGCCAAGACCCCCGTCACCCTCTGCGTCTTCTCTGAAGAAACGTTCAAATCATTCATCGTTGGCGAAGGGTTTCAAGACAAGTTATTGCAACAATGGTCACTACGACCCGCTATTGCTAGGCAACCTCAGTTCGCCAACATGACATCAACAGTCCTAGAGAAATTGTGCCAAGTTGCCGAATCTCTGACCTTGCATGAAGGCGACAGTTACGAATTATCAGAATACACATGGTGTTTACTGGCCGAGGGTGAGGCATCGCTGAATGGTAAAAGCATGTACCGCACTGAAGACTATGGCGCTAGGCCATTTACCGAACCGGATAGTGGTCTAATTGTTAGCAAGAAAGGCTGTACACTAATATTGTTTGATGCCAGACAGCTGGACCGGCTGCGCATGAGAGCACCGCAGCTGAATTACTGTCTACGAAAAATCCGCAGCAAAGAACTCAATAACCAAGCTCCCTGGATTTTGGGTTCGGTTGATATCAACAATTAGAATTTGCACTTAATCGACCTCGATCAGCGCCTCAGCTTAAGTAGGAACTGATCGATGCGATCGATCGAGAACGGCTTGGAAAAACTGCCGACTACGTTTAGGTTCATTTCTCTACCAATGGTCTTCGTGATTTCTACCTTTTCTTTACCCATACCGCTAATTAAGACAATCATCGCACGACTTTCGATGCCCGACAGGAAATTGAAGACCGCGAGGCCATCGTAGCCCTTCTCTGACATATCCATGTCCTTATCGAGGCCCAAATCCAAATCTAGAAAGATTAGATCTGGCTCAAACTTCCTATAAGCATCCTTTAGTTCTTTGAAATCGTTCACGGATACCACATCATAGCCAGCGATCCTCGCAAGCTCCTCTATGAGGTCGGTAAACTCTTTGTTGTCATCAATGACTAACAATTTTCGAAATTGATGGCTTACTGAGTCACTATCCATACTGCAACCTTCTGTTTCCTGTACCTTCCCTAAGCTGGGAAGCTTGGTTAGAGATTATAGCGTCTGAATCGAATCTAGCATCACTTCTGACGTGCTCTAAATGAGAAGTATTCCTTCGCTTCCCATCATCAAGGAATTCTTCTTGCCGAATTGGAAACGTCGCTACATTTGCGTCACCAAAAGCCCTCGACGGAATAACAAAATGCTGACCTACACGCATGCCCCTACGCACCCTGGTGCCGATATTCCCCATGCTTAAATTACTCCCCTTCAATTCTACAAATACTGCATCAATCAGCCCTAGGGTTACGGATAGTTGGCTGGAAACTGTTATCCAATGCGGCAAATAGTGATAGGCTCCTAAGCATTCAACAATAGATGCCAATTTAGCATGAATTATTCGAGATACATCGGCACCCTATCCACCTCAATTTTATTGGCGCTAGTACTTGCCTCTGGCAACCTCTTTGCTGACGAGTTGAGTGAGAAAATACTCAGCTTACGAGAGCGGGCCGTCGTCGAAAACAAGGTTCTGAAAGAACGTTTAGACAGCTTAATACCCCAGCTAATGCAGCGAGAAGGCATAGATGCATGGGTGTTGATTGCCAGAGAATATAATGAGGACCCCGTTCTAAAGACAATGCTGCCAGCAACCTGGCTCAATGCACGCAGAAGGACGGTGCTATTGTTTATCGATCACGGCGACTCGCGAGGGGTCGAGCGATTTGCTGTTGCACGTTACGCCGTGGGCGAACTATTCCCAGGAGTATGGGAACCAGAGGAACAACCAAATCAGTACCAGCGAATCGCCGAACTGCTGAGCGAGTTCAATCCAAGCAAAATAGCTCTGAATTTTTCCACTACTTATGCCCTCGCCGATGGCCTTACTTATTCAGAATGGAGGAGCTTCAGTGCTGCACTTCCTCGCGACTTGCAGGACAGGGTCGTGTCTGCCGAAAACCTCGCCGTAGGCTGGCTGGAAACGCGAACGGCGTCTGAGATGGAAATTTATAAAGACGTAATGACAATTGCGCACGAGATTATAGCTGAAGGCTTTGCAACTGCTGTTGAGCCCGGCGAGACCACTGTAGAGGATCTTATTTGGTGGTACCGTCAACGAGTAAGTAACCTAGGTTTGAGTACTTGGTTTCATACAGGGATCGAATTAATGCGATCTGATGCCTCGCAATTAGCCATCGGTGACATTCCGAATAGCAAAAATATCTTTCATAAAGGAGACCTGATTCACATTGATTTCGGCATCAGTTATCTAAACTTGCAGACAGACACGCAGCAGAACGCCTACATATTGAAGGACAACGAAACAACTGCGCCGGACTACCTTGTTCAGGCCTTGCACAAAGGCAATGCACTGCAAGACATTCTTACCGACAACTTTCAGCTAGGTCGTACCGGCAACGAGATTCTGCGCCGTACCAGAGAACAAGCAATAAGCGCCGGAATTGAACCCATTATTTATACGCACCCGATCGGCCTACATGGTCATGCGGCAGGCACCACTATCGGCATGTGGGACAAACAGGACGGCGTACCGGGCTCCGGAGACTACGCACTGAATGCCAATACGGCCTATTCAATCGAATTAACAGCGCTCGTCGACGTGCCGGAATGGAGCCGCGCCCCTCTATCGATAAAACTTGAGGAAGACGGGTTTTATGACGGGTCGAAATTCGAGTATATTCAACCTAGACAGACTGAATACCATATTATTCAAGCAGACTGACCAATAAAAATAGGACAACGCTATGCCTCTCGA
>JAESUV010000036.1 GCA_016762975.1 Gammaproteobacteria bacterium
AGGAGATCTGGCTAGGTCTTCGCTTGGCGTTGCTGCCATTACCAGCTGCCATTGCCTTTGGACTGTTAATCTCGGTATCCGCACAATCGGCAACGCAGGCTGTTACTACCGCGCTGGGCATAACACTGGCGATAGATATCTTTAAGGGGCTGCTCGGTGATATGGCGAGTTATCTGTATGCAAGCTATCAGCCGTCACTGATCGATCAATCCTACTTACAATCCGTTAGCCGAATAGTTCGCGGCTACTCCGATGTGTTAATTGACGACAGCGTGCTGCAACTGAATATGTGGGTGCCCTTTCCGGCGCTTGTACTGTTCTTTGCCGCTAGTCTATGGATCGTGCAGAATAGGAAAATATAAGTATGRCCACAAGCAAAGCAARKCATCGWMTTTYGGYATTSKCCCTCCTCCAACTATTGCTGCTAACAGGCTGCGTCAGTTACGAGCCCGCTATTCTAGTTCCTGCGTTAAACCTATCGGCGGAAGATATTACACTGGCTRATACAGCAGAGCCGAGTCAAACCAGAATCGACTTCGGTGTCGAGCTAGYSCTAAATGARAGYGAYTCACTCAGCAATATTGAGATACTGCCCGGCGTTCGAGTGCGCGGCGTCTCAGCCAATGGCCCTGCAGATTCAGCTGGAATTCAGCTAGGCGACATTATCCTTAGCATCAATGGAACAYTMACTAATCATCCCGACGTGGTTGAGGCTCTCCAGCTGCAGACACCAACAAGTGAAAACACRCTCTTCATTGTGCGCAGAAATACGGCGGTGTTCGAGGCTACCGTGATTCCTCGCACCATCARTAGCAAYCCTGYTCCGCGGGAATTGTACCGAATCGATCCCGTCGCCAGTCGTGCCGCGTATCGCACGGARATGGTCAGTATTCGTCAGCAGCCTMSTATCGCCGCCGCRCGGGTTGTGGACATTTATCAAAAGAGCCCGCTGCATGATGCAGCGATCGAAGTCGGCGATGTRATCTTAGCCRTAAACAATGTGCCTCTTAACTCGGCGCAAGACTTAGTCAGYCGGTTCAACTCAGAGTTCGAACTAGGCGAAACGGTAGTTGTCACCGTCTTTGACGGCGAGTCAGTTTTGGAGAAGCAGTTCGACCTTTGGGACCCAGGCAGACGCGTAAGTGCAATATCGCTAGGGCCATTACTTCGTTATCAGTCGTCGCTTGCGCCAGACTCGAAGAGCCTCAGGATATTGGATCTTTGGCTGTTTTCTCTCTATAGCTATAGCCGGGTGGATGAGGAAAGATCACACAGCATTCTCGGTCTAATAAACTACAGCAGCGACCTAGGCGAGCTGATTGAAGAAGAGAACTAAGACAGCACTGAACAACGCGCACCTAAGGAACGTTAAATCATAGTGACAATCAAAGTTACAATCAGAAAATTATCAATCAAGAACAGGATCAGATTGACCCTCTCGGGTCTTGTTGTCTATGCGTATGCCCTGCTATCAGGGGCCGCATTTGCACAATCCAATTATGTTGCCTTCGAACTGGAGCGAGAGAACAATTGGGAACAACAGCTCGCATTTGAAGACCTCAATGGAGATGGACTCAAGGACATCATCCACGCCAATTACCAAGCTGGAATTGGGCGTGAGTTACATGTCTTTCATCAGCAAGCCGACGGAAGCTTTTCCACAACTGCGCAACGTATCGARATTAAGACCGAGATAATAGCGGTCGCTTTTGCCGACATCAGAGCTACGCCTGGCACTGWACTCCTGCTGATCTCAAACTCTGGCGTCTTCAGCCTCTCCTCGTCGCTCGAAGGTTACAGGGGCAACATCAAGCAACTGCTGGAGTGGGAGTTGATTGCCGCCGTACCCGATCTAGAAAAAGTGCAGTTTATTACCAACTTACAAGATATCGACAAGGACGGAGAGATAGACCTGCTGCTGCCCGGCGACGGCGTCTACGGCCTGTTCAAAGGCAGAGGCAATGAAGTCTTTGAGCTAGTCTCCACCTTCAGCACAGACAATGACTCTCTGTCAGCCACGCAACGAGGTGGCAGCAACTCAGGCATGAATGCTCGAATCGGCATCAATGCAAAAGAAGGTGTCGTTATCGAGCTGAACGTCGAATCCAGTTCGTATTTCGACGGTTTCGTCGAGCAATGGGATGCGAATGAAGAACCTGCACGTTCTTTACTACGCTCCGAGAGCTGGATGCCAACCGCAATCACCGCTCAGCTAAATGCCGACACGCTTGTCGACATCGCTTACATCAATCAGGGTGCGGACGGCCTAGGACAGCTGAACTTTCATTTTCAAGATGCGCAGAATGGCTTCAACAGTGAACCAGACTGGACCGGCAGCATAGATACACGGGGCGATTTGCAACTGGTTGATATGGACAATGACAAACTGCTCGATCTGCTGCGTATAACTGGAGAAGGAAACGACCGTAGCGCCTATTTCTATCGCAATCAGAACGGCTCTTTCGATCTAGAACAACCGAATCAGGTCATGCGCTTCTCGGGCTACGATGTACGGCTCAATATAATTCCACTAGAGCAAGGCTCCAGGGCGCTACTAAATGTTAGCTACTATACAATTCCTGTAATCGATGCGATTCGCAACGCGAGCATCAATCGTTCCCAGCTATTATTTGCAAGCGACAATGCTGGAGAGAATCAATTTTTCAACCGACGCCCCAATTCCAAGCTCGACGAAAGTTTTTCGGCGGCGAATGTACGCGGCCTATCGGAGCAGATGTCCCTGCAATACGATATCGATGGCGACGGCCGCAAAGATGCGATCTTTGTTACTGAGAACGGCACACTTGCTGCCAAGAAAATCAACGAAGACCTGACTATCGAGAGCGAGCCGTTCTGGGAATATGTCTCTGTAAACACTGTCTTCGAATTTCAGGTGCTGCAACTAAACCAAGACAGCAAGCCCGACCTATTGCTACGCCACGGCACCTCGACCACATTCTTGGTGGCCGCACCATGATTCGCCTAGCCTCAATCACACAAGCGTTGTCTGGCATTGCCTTGATGATTAGCTGTGTAGCAGCGCCTGCTGCTGAGCTGAGTTTCAATCGGCAAGAATTCAAGCTACCACTGGACACAGAGAAGCTCGTTGTCGCCGACCTCAATGGAGACGGCTTATTTGAACTCTTAGCGGTAGTAGAGAAAGGTTTACAGATCTATTTTCAGACCGAGAATGGCTTCGATTTCGACAGCAACACCCGCATCGAGTTTCCTGGACAATCCGTAGGCTGGGATCTAAGTACGCAGTATGGCGCTGCGGGTAGCACAGCTATCATCGCACTGATCGACGGCAAAGAAGTCCTGGTCTGGTCAAGCGAAAATCAAACACTGCTCGCGCCACAGGTCATCAAATCAAACTTGAATGGATTTTTAAGCAAGGGTGTAAACCGCCTGCATTTTTCAAGAGACATAAACGGTGACGACATCGACGACTTCTTGATTCCTGGCGCGGGCGTTATCAATCTTCACATTAGTAACGGGCGCGCCTCCGCCGGTGGCTACGACTATCAAGCCCCTCTTAGTGTGCGCTCTGAGTTGCGCATGCGCACGAACCTGAACGAGGACAACCTAGAGCGACGCACCGGCCAGTCTATTCGCATTCCTATGATGGAACTCAGAGACGTCAACGGCGATGGCTTCGATGATCTGGTTTCTCGCACGGAAGAAGAATTAAACGTGTTTATCGCCAACGCGAACGCCGCCGCCTATTTTCCTAGTGAGGCTAGTTATTCTCTTAACATTCTGGAGATAGAGGAAAGGCTGGGCGAGTTTAATATTGAAGATTTGGATTTTTCCAATCTTACTGGGCTACTGGCCCTTACCCACGAAGAGATTCTCGAGGATGTCGACGGCGACGGCATAGACGACCTGCTGCTTCGAGAGGGAGGTAAAGTGTCACTTTTTATGGGCAGCGATCAGGGCATGAATTTCGCACAACCGCGTCAAGTTCTTCGATCTGGAGGCAATGTACTAGGCACGTTCTTACAAGACGAAAACGAAGACGGATTAAAAGACCTCTGGCTCTGGCGAGTTGAAAGCATCTCCGTCGGCGACATCTTCGTCTGGCTTGCTCTGTCTGGCAGCATCGCCATAGAAGCCTTCATCTATCCAAACGATGGAGAAAGATTCGCACGCCGACCTTCACGCAAGGTAACTATCGATCTGAAATTTCCTTCAGTTATCAGCCTGACATCAACCTTCAGAGACATAGAACGGGAGCTCGACGAAGCGCGCTCCACTGAAGAAACTTTCAGTAGTCTCGCCAGCCTGGACGAGCACACCGAACAGCAAGATCTCATTGTGATGGTTAGAAATCAGGTACAATTTTTCCTGAATAGCATTCAAGCAGAGGACGTGCCCGACAACGAAGCTGATTCGTTTCTCGGTGCGCTGGACTATTCTCGAGAGCGCGACAACTACGAATTCAATATTCGCGACGTTATCGAGAACATCGTCATTGGAGGCAATCGTCACTTGGATGCAGTCGCCGGCAGAACTGCCGACTCTACAATCGAGTTGAGCCAAAACGTTGTAAATGGCGAACTAATTCCAGTCACGCTCAACAAGGATGACCGCGATGATGTCATCATCTTTACCGAGACAGACAGTAGTCACATTCGGGGATTGCTGTTACTCTCGAATTGAATCAATTCTCTCTAACCCTATAAAATTGAGACTTTCTGGACATAAACCATGAAGCATGCAGTCTGGATAACCCTTTTGATCGCAGTGGTAGTAGTCAATGTAGCTGCCGAACTCGTGTTTTATTTTAGCGGCGTTTACATCGCCATGTTCTACCGCATTGTCTTGATAACCAGCATCACTGTCATCTGTGCAGTCTTTGTTGGCGCAGTACTTTTGGTAGGCGTGTTGGAAAAAGAGAAGCCTCTGTCCGGCCATGTACGTGACACTCTCGGCGCCGATAAAAAGTCGGACTAGTCATCAAGCTGACTGCCCTTTCCTATAACTTAGTGACGTTGTCTATGGCTAGGCTTTCTTCAGTGATGAACTAACTCAAAGCGGATCTGGGCAATCTCGCGAGCTCAACTATCCCCACTAATCCTAACAACTAGACCCTTCAGCTAAACCACCGCCACAAGCAATTCAGCCGAGTGAGATGCGCTTAAATCTCAACCAGCAAACACCGCCTCTCGTTGTGCTTTAGCAAGAAATATGGTTTCATTAATTGCCGTTCCCTGATTGATAACACACAGATATTTAACTTATATTTCAATTAGTTAGAAAGAACGCTGGCGATAAAAAAAGATGAAAAACAGCGCACTGGCTCTCGTATTTTTATTACTACTTAGTTCCTGTAGCGATGAGTTAAATCGAGCACGCCCCTATATACTCACTACTGCAACCACAGGCGGTGCCTTCTATCCTGTCGGAGTTGCCCTTGCCACCATCGCTCATTCACAGCTCGCGGAAACTCAGGGCATATCCCTCACTGCAATTAGTTCGGCGGGCTCACTCGAGAATGTAAAATTGCTGCGCGACAACCAGGCTCAGTTTGCCATTTTACAGGGTCCGTTCGGTGCCTGGTCATGGACTGGCGAAGGGCCGATAAGTTCTCCGCAGACCCATATGCGCAGTGTTAGTGCCCTGTGGCAGAACGTCGAACATTTCGTGCTGCTCAGCGAACTTACGACGACCGGTGAGATCATGGACTTGGACACTCTAGAGGACGAGCGTTATGTGCTCGGCGCTAGGAACTCAGGAGCCGAACAGACCGGCAGATTTATTCTGGAGACGCTTGGCATCGACTACGAAGAAAAAATGAATCTTGCCTATATGGGGTATGGCCCCACAACCAGCGCGATTCAAGACGGTAATATCGTTGGCATGAACATCCCCGCAGGCGCGCCCGTTAGCTCAATCACACAGGCCTTTGCCATGCTCGGCGATCGCATAACCGTACTCAACTGGACACAGGAAGCCCTCGACAAGATAAATGCCCGTTACCCACTATGGGCTTGGTACGAACTTCCTGCGGGCACCTACCCTAATCAAGATAAGCCGATACGCACGATAGGTTCACCGAATGTCCTAGTAACGCGTGCTGACATACCTGACGACGTCGTCTATAACGTAACCAAAGTTATCTGGGAGAATCTGGCGACCTTGCAGGAAATTCATGGTGCAACCAAGGACATGCGCTTAGAAATCGCTATCGACGGATTGGGCGCTCCTCTGCATCCTGGCGCCATTCGTTACTATAGAGAGGTGGGGCTCGAAATACCTGAGCGCCTGATACTCGAAGAGTTGACCCCGACTACCGAACCAGCAGACAACGTAGAATAACTCATGAAATCTAACTATCTGCGCTGGGCCGCATTCTTCTTTGCCCTCTTTCACATCTACTGCAACGTATTCGCTAGCATTTCCGAGCTCTGGCTCTCGGCCATTCACTTCGGCGGTTTCTGTGCGCTCTGCGCGCTTATTGCCAATGAATCGCCGACCGTGCAGCCCAAGTCAGCCACCTACTGGTTCAACATCTTCCTCGCGGTTGTCTCCGTAGCGACATCCGCCTACCTGATCCTGTTTGAGAACGCACTCTATGCTCGAGAAACCGAGTATATTCTCAGCGACTATGTTTTTTCCTTAATCGCCATAGGACTAGCGATAGAATTTACCCGACGTACTACCGGCTGGTTTATGCCAGTGCTAATTCTGGTCAGTCTGTCCTATATATTATTTCTAGGTCGTTACATTGGAGGCGTGTTCTCCTTTCCCGGGCTCAGCCTCGAGACCGTGCTGTATCGTAGCTTCTTCACCAGCGAAGGCATGTTTGGGCTCACCGCACAGATATCCTCTACGTTTGTCTTCATGTTCATTATTTTTGGATCGTTCTTGCTTCGATCTGGCGCTGGCGACTTTATCGTACGGCTGGCTCAGTGCCTGGCCGGGCGCTACACCGGCGGCGCAGGATTGGTAGCCGTAATCGGCTCCGGATTAATGGGCTCGGTCTCCGGATCTGCCGTCGCCAACACCGTTTCCACCGGTGTGATTACAATTCCGATGATGAAAAAATCGGGATTTCCTGGAAAATTTTCAGCAGGAGTTGTCGCCGCCGCATCGACCGGTGGTGCACTAATGCCACCAGTAATGGGAGCTGGCGCCTTCGTTCTCGCGAGCTATACGCAGATTCCTTATCTGACGATCATCGCCGCCTCTACCCTACCGGCTATCCTCTACTTTCTGACAGTGTGTTACTTCGTGCGCATCGAAGCAAAGCGTCTGGGCCTGCAGCTCACTCCCGCTGAGGATACAGAGAAAGTCTCGACCGTACTGAAAGAAGGCTGGCATTTCATAATACCCATGATCGTTTTGGTAAGTTTCCTCGTCATGGGAAGAACACCAACGAGCTCAGCCGCGTTCGCCATAATCAGCGTCATCGGCGCCTCATGGCTGTCCTCTACCCCCATGCGACTACCCGATATATTCGATGCCACGGTCGAAGGCGTAAAGACCATGGTATCCACAGCCCTTCTGCTAGTTGCCGTTGGCATCATAATTAATGTGGTGACGACTACCGGCGTGGGCAACGCATTTTCTCTTATGATYGTAGAGTGGGCACAAGGCAGCCTTCTCATAACTCTCGTTCTAGTKGCCCTTGCCTCAYTAGTGCTAGGCATGGGCTTGCCGGTAACGGCGTCGTATATCGTATTGGCGACRCTCTCSGCRCCACTKATATTCGACYTGATCTCACAGTCACAAYTGCTCATYGCCTTGCAGGCTGGCGATCTACCCTCCAATGTGATGGCGACCCTCAGCCTRTTCGGCGGYGATCCTCTGACTGCACTGCAAGAGATGCCGCTAGAGATGAAGCAGCTTATCCGCCAAGAGATGCTRGAACCCGAAATGCTCACCGGCATGTTGCTGAGTGCGCACCTARTAATCTTCTGGCTATCRCAGGACAGCAATGTCACGCCACCTGTGTGTCTCGCCTCRTTTGCTGCGGCCGGAATAGCSGGYACACCGCCWATGGCYACGGGRCTCACTAGCTGGAAGGTCGCTAAGGGTTTGTATYTRGTGCCGGTTCTTTTCGCCTACTCACCGCTGATATCGGGAACCTGGCCGGAACGCATAGAGGTCTTTATATGGTCCTGCATGGGCCTGTATGCCCTAGCCGGCATTCTACAATGGCATCTCGAGGCAAAGATTAACGCCGGAATCGCCGCGCTACTTTTAATTAGTGCAACTCTGCTGATGTGGACCCCGTTCCCTATGATCTATCACTTTGTCGGTGCCGCAATCTTGTTCGGCATTGTCTTCATGCAGAATCGCGCGATAAAGGCTTCAGCCGCTAGTCCGGCGTAAAACACACAGTCAGAATTTCATAAGGCGAACACCATCCTGAGCAAGAGTAAATCATGAGCAATCACACAGCTACGCAAATACATCTCATCAGCCGCCCTAGCGGCATGCCTACCAGCGATAACTTCRAGCTCGTTAAAGTTGAACTGCCTTCACCTGCAGACGGCGAGGTACTGGTCAAGAATCTSTATATGTCTGTTGAYCCGTATATGCGCGGTCGCATGCGCGAGAACGCGGTGTATGCCGAGGCTTAYGCYCTCGAYAGTGTCATGTATGGCGGCGCCGTGGGCGAGGTCATTGAATCGGCCGATCCCTCGCTGCAAGCTGGCGACATCGTCCTCAATGGGGCCGCATGGCAGGACAAGTTCATCGCGAAAGCAAACACCGTTAGTAAGGTGACCCCTTTTGACCCTAAGCAACTCTCACTCTACCTAGGCACGCTAGGAATGCCCGGCCTAACCGCCTATGTGGGCTTATTAAAGTACGGAGAACCTAAAGAGGGAGAAACAGTCTTCGTCTCCGCCGCCTCYGGTGCCGTAGGYGCTAATGTTTGCCAGATCGCGAAGCTCAAGGGCTGCCGCGTARTTGGCAGCGTCGGCAGCGATGCCAAAGGRAARTGGTTRTTGGACGAATGCGGCGTAGACGCKGTAATCAATTACAAGACATGTGGCGACCTGASCMAGGCSCTAGCAACGGCWGCACCYGATGGCATTGATGTCTATTTCGAGAACGTTGGGGGCGACCACCTTCAGGCTGCGATCGAAGTGATGAATCCGTTCGGTCGTATCGCCGCCTGCGGCATGATCGCAAGCTACAACAATGCCGAACCCGCGCCGGGACCGAATAACTTGATGCTAATTGTGGGCAAGAAGATTCGTATTAATGGCTTCATCGTGTCCGATCACGGCGAACTGCGCGATCAATTCTTGAGTGAAATGATTCCATGGATAGTGGACGGAAAGGTTAAGAGTCGCGAAACCGTGTTCGAAGGCATCGACAGTGCCGTGGACGCATTCCTCGGGCTATTTAGCGGCGAGAACTTCGGCAAGATGGTTGTGAAACTAGATTAGGCCCCGCTTACTCTTTGCTATAACGCACTAGATACCGATCTAACGCATTAGCAAACTCTCTTTTGTCGGTCTCGCTCATTTGAGCGGGACCGCCAGTATGAATACCACTGCTGCGCATTGTGTCCATGAAGTCTCGCATATTGAGCTTCGCCTTGATGCTGCTTGCAGAAAACACTTCACCGCGTGGACTCAGCACTTGCGCTCCCTTACTTATCAACTCATCCGCTAAGGGAATGTCACTGGTGATTACCAGATCGTCCTGCTGCACCCTGCGCACGATCTCATTGTCAGCGACATCGAATCCCTGAGCCACCTGAATCGCGGTGATATTTTTGAAAGGAGGCGTCTGCATAGCCTGATTCGCGATCAGACACAGAGGCACCCCTGTTCGTTCGGCTGCGCGAAAGAGAATTGCCTTTATGGGCTTTGGGCAGGCATCGGCGTCGACCCAGATCGTCATGGAAAAGCCTCGAGGCGCCGCTCAACTGTTTTGCTAAATATAGTCATAGTCCAGAAAGAGGTATTTCCTGATCCCTCAAGTCTTCGACCGCCAGATTGTGACTCAAGTAATTTGAGCCAGAAAGATTTGCAAACAACGTCGTTTTTACGAGTTTGTCCATTATAGGCCCCTTAACTTCAGACAAGTGCAGTTTGATGCCGATCTCACTCAGTGTCTGATTGATTTTTTCCAGTGTCTGCAATGCACTCATATCGATCGCATTAACAGCGGTGCACATTAAGATCACATGCTCTAGCTTAGGTTTTTTCGCCATCAAACCAAAAATAAGCTCTTCGAGAAAACGTGTATTCGCGAAGTAGAGGCTCTCATCGATGCGAATCGACAGTATATTTTCGAATGTTTCAACATCGTGCCTCTCTACGTTCCTAAAATGCTCAGTGCCAGCAACCCTGCCGATGACAGCAACATGCGGCTGCGAAGTTTTGTACAGGTGCATCAAGATCGACGCTAGCACCCCAGAGGCAATACCTATTTCCACGCCCACCAACAATGTCAGGATCAAGGTAATAGAAACAGCGGCGAAATCGGCTTTCGAATACCGCCAAGATTTGCCTAGTGCAGAAAAATCTAAGAGCGGATAGACCGCCACCAAAATTATTGAGGCCAGAGCTACCTTTGGCAACCAGTACAGCAAGGGCGTGAACAGCAAAGCGACACAGGCGATGAGAGCCGCCGTCATTAGGCCTGCCGCTGGCGTCGCCGCACCCGCATCGAAATTGACCACCGAACGGGAGAAGCCACCGCACACTGGAAAACCGCCGGAGAATGACACAGCAATGTTAGCAGCGCCCAAGCCAATCAATTCCTGATCGAGCTCAATCTGTTCCCTGCGTTTAGCCGCCAATGTTTGCGCTACAGAAATTGATTCAACGAAGCCAATAATGGAAAGTAAAATAGCGGACCAGAACAAGTTACGAATGAGGTCTATTGAGAAATCGGGAACAGTCAATCCGGGTAGCCCTGCCGGCACAACGCCAAGCAACTGCACGCCTTGCTGATCGAGCCTAAATACATAGCAGAGCAAACCTGTTAGCAGGGCAACAATAACCGGGCCGCTTCGAGAGATACTGGTTACGAGCCTGCCACCGAGTCCCATCTTAGTCAGCAGCGAGGAAAGTCCTGTTCTGCACCAAATGATAATCGCTATGGAACCTAGACCGAGGGCCAAGGTTATCCAATTGATCTCGCCTATCGAACCGCTTAGGGAGGCAAGTAGCTCAATAACATTCTGACCACTCGACGTTGTACCGAGCAGATGCTGTACCTGGCTAAGCCCGATAATAATCGCGCTGGCAGTGATAAACGCACTGATGACTGGATGCGATAAGAAATTAGCCATAAAACCGAGACGCATCAGGCCCAATAGCAACAGGAATACGCCGCAGAGGAACGCCAGAGTCAAAGCGGCGGCGACAAGCTGTGAAGGATCGCTGATGCCTAACTTGCCCAGCGCTGCAGCTGTCATCAACGAAAGTACTGCGACTGGACCGACGGAAAGCGTATTGCTGGTACCAAAGAGCGCGTAGACAGAGAGGCCAAAGATGCTTGCGTAGAGCCCTGCTTGAGGTGGTAGGCCGGCAATCAAAGCAAGAGCCAATGCTTGCGGGATTAGCATTATCGCTACGATAACCGCAGCCATAGAGTCGTCGACCAGCTTTACCTTGTCGTAGTCCCGACCCCATTGGAGAATAGGTAGATACTGCGAAATTGAAATTATTCTTCTCAAGTAGTTACTCGGCTTGTCTGGGGCAATTCTTATCTAGCTCAAAATATTGCGTGCAGTGACTAGAGACTCTTCAACTGGTTTTTCTTTCTGCGAGTGATCAACCCTGCACACTTTACACAACCGAGCACGCCAAGGTCACTGATGATTGTTAAGAACAACGCAATACCCAAGCCCCACTCAATGGCGAACATGTTTAACGGGACCGTATAGCCATACTGCTCGAAGGTCTCATCTATAAATTCATCATCGGCATCTAGGATTACGTGCATCGCCGCAAAAAATAAGTTACCGGACAGGGCCTCTCGCTCACTGGAAATACGCTGATACCTATCAACTATATTTCGTATGCTTTGCGCGTCACTTTCAAAAACCAAGTCATTACTATCCGTGTAGTAGCTAATCAATGCCTGCAAATTGCCCGAGAAAAGCAGATCTGCCGTGGATTGAAAGCCACTGATATTGGCGCTGACTTCAAGGTAATGTGCATCGATTCGCCGCTCGTACTGATCGACGAAGCTAGGAACCTGAATTCCTAGCAGGAGGCCGCCCGCAAAAATAAAGAGCCGGCTAGTGGTTTTTAGTAGCGAAAGAATCATGATTCATTGGCTCTCTAGTCGGAACGAGATTGCGCAAGGCTCGATGACTCTAGCCCACCTACCCTTGTGAAAGCAGGCTTCTCAAATCGATGATCGCGGCATTCGCTCGTGATATGTAATTCGCCATAGCAAGGGAATGGTTTGCGAAGATGCCAAATCCAGAGCCGTTTAAGATAATCGGAAAGAAGATCGATCGCTGACTGGCCTCTAATTCTCGAATAATCTGACTAAGACTCGCCTCGGCATTCTTGTCCTGCAGTACAGCTTGAAAATCCACCTCAACAGCTTGGAGAAAATGCATCAATGCCCAAGTCGCTCCGCGTGCCTCATAGAAAATATCGTCTATCTGCAGCCAAGGCGTCTTAATCGATACCTCGGAGCGCACTGGCGTAGATTGCGAAGCAGCCATTTCTCCAGCGGTGTCCGTATTCACTCGTTGCACTTTAACACTGGCACTTAATCGCTGCGACAAACTACCGAGCCGAGACTCGACGGCCAACAACCAATCTGCAAGATTATCGGCGCGCGCATAAAACTGAGCATCTGTGTTAGCTGGATCAGTGATGCGCACCAAATAGGTATCGAGACGATCTATCGCCTCTGAGTATTCATTTTCCGTTGCTGGAAATATCCAACTGTCATTGCTGAAATTGAATTTTGGTTCACTGATGATTAGATCAGGATCTTCTGTTGATTGAGACTGTGAACGACTAAAGCTTTCGCGAAATGTACGCGAGAGATCACGCACCTGTACTAAGGCGCCGAATTCCCAGCTTGGGATATTGTCGAGATAAACGCCGGGTGGGAAAACGTCGTTACTCAGATAGCCACCTGGTTTTTCCAATAACGTTTCTGCAACCGTTATCAACGCAACAGTTGTGGTGGCACCCACCACATTGTCGCTGCCTAATAATGCGAGCCTCTGTGCCGTCTTCTGCCGTACAGAGAAAGGTGCGGGCTCACTGCTCCAGTAGAAACCAAGCAACACAATAAAAATGGCTAGAAAACCAATGCCTATAGGCAATACCCGCTTAAACACGTTTCCGGCCCCTTCAAAAGAGAACGCGGAGGCTAGTCTAGTTTTCATGGAAGTCCAAAGCATAGGCACAGTTTAACACCTCGGGATAATTTAGTAATCCTACTATTCCAGTAGAGGGCAGGAGTTGATAGTGGAAACCACAAATAGGATTTTGATTAGTTTTCGCTTTGATTTGCAGTTGGCGACTGAGTGTTTAGTTGGCGACTGAGCTTTCACTCTAGGCTCGCAAAGTTAACTCAATTTGCAAAAAACCTTTCTTCTGGGTCCTGTTTAAGTTTTCAACAGCTAACTCATCCAGTTTGTGCCTAGCAAAAAGTCTTATGCCTGATTGCAGTTTAATCGGCATTTCGCTGATAGAAATGTGCGTTATGAGGCCTTTCTCTAAGAACGCGGAGCCTAGCTCACCGCCTCCCACGAACCAGAGGTGTTTTAGGCCCTCAGCCTTCGCCTCAATAATTACCTCATCTACTGTCTCACAAACCCTGAGGTTCGCTCCGTCCAACGCCTGCAGTTCATTGCTGGTACAAACCCACGCTGGCTTGTCTTCATACGGCCACAATCCATAATTGAACACGAAGTCGTAAGTAGCACGACCCATGACCAGACCGTCGATACTGGCGAAGAATTCTTCAAGGCCTATTTCATCCGCGTCGATTTCGACATCATCGAGCCAGGAAACATCACCGTCTTCTCGGGCAATGAAACCGTCTGAACTTGTTGCGACATAGTAGGTGATTTTCATGGTTATTTAAACAGACTACCCGGATTTGTTGCCTTTCGCATGTAAAGAGTAAGGTATCAAGGTCCCCTGCTCTAGTTCTGACTCGTAATTTGGCGTGGCCAAATTTCTTTGCCTTGCGGGCAGCCTTTGGCTGTCTGTGGAGCTGCGCTCCTTTCGAACTCTTGACCAATTGGTTCGAAGATTTAGCCTCATAGGTATAACCCTTCATTAATCAGCACTTTGGGGCCTTGGTCAGCTTTCATAATTAGCTTGGATAAGTCTGTGTGAGCACATTTTCTACTACATACCCATCCTCCGAATTCCATTGTATCTTTCGCTATGGACTTATAACAAACCGGAAGAAATCCTCGAAAAAACGCTCAGTGGTAGTGCAAAAAGAATTAAGTGAAAGGTAGGAACGCTCGGTTACCAAAAGCACTTTGCTCGATAAACCAGAGGTCGCGGGATAATAGCTTATCATTTTCACCACTTACGTACAGCCATCTGCCACATAGAGGAAACCCCATATCTAGAACACGAGTTCGCGTATCCTCAGATACAGTGACCCTCTCGGTTTGTTATCGCGAGCCGATGAAGCAATGATATTAGCGGTTCCATTTCAATCAGTTAGGAAATAGACTTGAATATCAAAAAAAGCCAAGCGCGCATGCGTCGTATACACATGTTATGTGCACATACGCTGGAGAAAACTGAGCTTTATGAGCGAAATTGATGTAATAGAGCACATTGGCTACAGAGGAGAAAGACTTTGGTTTTTCTTGCAGTGGTGGTCAAGCATAAGTTTCGCGGTAATGGCAGCGGCATTTTTGGGGTCACGTAAATTGAATCGTGTTATCGCTACGATTATCGTGTCAATGTATACGCTAGCGACCGCAACTATTATGCAAGGGGTTTCCAACCAAAGCAGTTGGGTAGACTCTGGATATGCACAACTCCAGCGAATGGCAAGTTCAGGTGAACTAAGTTTAGTGGGCATGGCCGCCCTCGAACGGCAAGAGAATTTGCCATTGCCAGCTGAATATATAACTCAATTTTTCGCAGGTGCGGGATTCCTGTTTACTGTTGGTTTTGTTGTCTACTGCCACAGAAAATTGAATGATTAGCACATTGAGAAATATTCGGCACATAACAATCAAATCAAAAAGGACAGCCAAGGGCTGCCTATTATTCAGGGCGTTATGTGTCTCGTTGTTTGCACCAGAAAGTCCGCATATTGTATAAAAGGTTATGATGAATCTTAAACTTTCCGAATGGGCCAATGTTGCAGAAATCATCGGTACTATAGCAATTCTTATTTCATTGGTTTTTATTGGCAGCGAATTGCGTAGTAACACAAATGCTACGCAGGCATCTACTCGAGAGGCGATTAATCAAAAGGACTTGAATTGGATCTCTATGAGGCTAGATCCAACAGTTATAGCGCGAGCCGAGGCAAAGTTGTACAAAGGCGAGGACGAGCTGTCTACCTTAGAGGAAAATCAACTTGTAACACTGCAATATATGAATTTTATATCATTCGAGCACTCGTACTATCAATACATTAGCGGAACAATAGTTACTCAAGAATGGGAACGACAGAGAAACTTTATAAGAGTAAATATTCAGCGTAATCCCTATGCAAGTGAGATGTGGGAAGATTACCAGTACGGGTTTACATCTGATTTTCAAGAAATCGTGGAAGAGCTACAGAATAACGGCAATGAATGAAAAAGCAGAGCTGCCAACACATAACAAACAAATCAAGGAGATGCGCTACGCGCACTCTTTATTAAGGACGTTATGTTTACATCCAATATCGTGGATTGACGCTGAATTGGAAACGTATTCTTTGAGAATTAGAAATGCCAACAATTAGCTTATCGAATCAATCTTCTAAATGGCTCATCGCTGAGTTAGCAGTTGTCATTCTGGGCATCCTAATTGCCTTACAAGTAGAAGAATGGAGATCGAATCGAGCACAACAGCAAGAAGGAATAGTAGCTTTACAGAATATATTGGATGATCTAGACGAAAATGAAGATAGTTTGAGAGCGAATATTTCCACTTGGGAAAGAAATCTGCAAGCAACTGAAGATCTCTCTTCCCTTATTCATAGCAATAACCAACGAACCGCTCGAGTGATTGCCGAATCATTCCGAGACTTGATGATTTCTTCAAGATGGCGTACATCTTCCCCTACATATACGGGACTAATAAACAGCAATCGGTTGCATGTTATTCAGAGCGATTCGATAAGACATAGTCTCTACGACTACTACGAAGGGAGCTTGCCTTTCATGGAGGGATATCAAATTGCAACAGCTGAAGTTCGGAGCAGTGTCCAAGAATCCTCAACCTCAGACTCATATAATGTGGTTGGCGATTTCGAGGTAGAGAATACAACTGTAGTGAAACTAAAGAATGGGGCAGGAAAAGATTTGAATTTGGCTATACGCGAGCCACTCTCGGCATTCCCAAGAAATCCAAATTTTATGTCCTACTTGGGACGATACGGCTCTCGTATTTCTGGCCTAATTGTAAATGGGACGAGAGTTGTAGAAGATATTCAATACCTAGAAAAACAAATTGAAGACTATTTGAACAGCTATTAAGTGCGAGGGAAACATAACAAACAAATCAAGGAGATGCTGAACCTCCCCCGCTTTAGTTGACACCTTCTAATAACTTAGGAGGTAGTACATGCCAAGATATACCCAACCCAAAAAGACTTGGAAATATACCAAGGACTTTAAAGTGAAGGCTGTTAAGTTGAGTCTTCAAAACAACATTCAATCTAAACAAGTGGCCGAAGCACTAGATATACATCCCTTTATGTTATCTCGCTGGCGCAAAGAATACCGTGAAGGAAAGATTCAAGGTGACGGCCAGAAGCGAGTAGGCGTGGATAAGAAGAAACGAGCAGTCAGCGGCAAAGAGCTAACAGAAAATGCGCAGCTCAAGAAAGAAGTTGCACGCTTAAAGAAGGAGAACGACCTTCTAAAAAAGTGGCAACGGTATCTGGCGGAACGACGACAGAGCGATTTGAATACATCCAAAGATACCGAGAACTAGGCGTTACTTTTTTATGTGAATGGCTGGGCGTTACGCGCGGTGGTTTTTATACTTGGGAAAATCGTAAACCCTCTAAACGCTATCATGAGGATCAAACACTGCTGAAACATGTTACCCGGCTTTACTGGCGAAGCGGTGGCCGCTATGGCAGCCCTAGGATATATAAACAACTGATAAAACAAGGCGTCCAAGTGGGCCGTAAGCGCATTGAGCGGCTTATGAGGGAGGCTGGGCTTAAGGGTCGTGTTGTTCGAGTTACTCGTCGTCAACCAGGGTTAAAGCGCTTCAAGGCTAAAGGTGAGAACCTATTGCATAAGATGAGCAAGCCAACAGCGATCAACCAAGTGTGGGTGGCAGATGTTACCTATTTGAAGACCAACGGCAAGTGGCAGTACCTGGCTACGGTTATGGACCTTTATTCACGTAGGATTTTAGGGTGGTCACTGTCTTCGACACGAACTACAGAATTAACTAGAGCGGCTTTAACTTATGCACTGAAGAAGAGGAACCATCCCCAAGGGGTGCTCTTTCATACAGATCGTGGCGTTGAATACGCTGGTGGTGAGTTTCAAAAACTATTGATGGAGAATGGATTCAGGCATAGCATGAATCGGCCAGGACATTGTACTGACAATGCCTTTATGGAGTCATTTTTCCATAGTTTGAAAGCCGAGCTCATTCGCGGAGTGACATGGAGCAAGGTAGCGGAGCTTAGGCGTGCTCTATCGACATACATTAATCGGTTTTACAATACTGTTCGGTTACACTCAGGTTTAGATTACGAGTCGCCGATAGAATATGAACAACGCGCAGCGTAGATATGATGGTGTCAATTTTATCGGGGGAAGATCATGCGCTATGCGCACTCTTTATTAAAGACGTTATGTTTACTTTAAGCATCGCACCAAACGGAAAGTCCTAAGAATATGCATGCAGAGAAACTAGGCCATTGGTTAGGTATCATTGCGAATTTTAGCGTGCTTGTTGGGGTGTATTTTTTGGTGTTAGAAATACGCGCTGGTGAAGAATCTAACTCTATCGGTATCCAGCAGGCCTATACTTCAAACAGTATCCAGATTTCGACATTGCGAATGTCTGACGAATTCGCTTCGATCCTAGAGAAGGGCGACCTAGGCCAGGAACTAAGTTCAATTGAAAAAAGGAAGCTGGATGGTTTGATTGATATCCATTTAGCACAAGTAAACTTTATGCGTAGACTATACCAACGAGGTATCGCTACGGAAGAAGAATTCATTGCTGGAGGTTTTGTCTTAAAAAGGTTAGCTCAGAACCTAGCGGTAAGAGAGCAAATTCTCTTACGTAATGACAGGGCTCAACAATTCGCCTTAGAAGAGAACGGTATTGAGAGATTTATTCAAGAATTTAACGGTAGTAAATAGCAATACCGTAATAGATAAGGTTATCGAGAAACGAAACATAACAAACAAATCAAGGAGATTCTGAACCTCCCCCGCTTTAGTTGACACCTTCTAATAACTTAGGAGGTAGTACATGCCAAGATATACCCAACCCAAAAAGACTTGGAAATATACCAAGGA
>JAESUV010000215.1 GCA_016762975.1 Gammaproteobacteria bacterium
GAAATAGGTGTACAAGGCATTACCGTAACAGAAGTAAAAGGATTTGGTCGCCAGAAGGGCCATACCGAATTGTACCGTGGTGCTGAGTATGTCGTTGATTTTCTACCGAAGGTGAAACTAGAAGTAGCCATTGCAGCGAGCCTGCTTGACCAAACTTTAGAAGCAATCACCAAGGCGGCGAATACTGGGAAAATTGGCGACGGTAAGATTTTTGTTACAGAGCTTACTCAAGTCATTCGTATCCGTACTGGTGAGACTGGCGAAGAGGCTATCTAGGTTCAGCGGTAAGTAACTAATTAGCAGTACTCGTTTAACAAGATAAATATCGGTCTACGCAAAGCCCAAATTCAGAGCAGTAAGTAGATCCATAAACTGGAGGTACTAGGTGGAAAATCAAATTTTCGAATTGCAGTACGCAATGGATACGTTCTATTTCCTCATCTGTGGCGCGCTCGTTATGTGGATGGCAGCGGGTTTCACAATGTTGGAAGCGGGGCTAGTTCGCTCTAAGAACACGACAGAAATTCTCACAAAAAACGTCGCGCTGTATGCGATCTCCTGCACTATGTATTTAGTATGCGGCTACATGATCATGTATGACGGTGCGTTCATGTTGAATGGCATCGCCGGAGGTGAAGATCTAGTAAGCTCTGCCTTGGCAGCTTCAGCCGAAGAGGGCTTCGATGGTGGTGCAGTATATTCCGATGCTTCGGATTTTTTCTTCCAAGTAGTGTTTGTTGCTACGGCGATGTCAATAGTTTCAGGTGCAGTAGCAGAGCGAATGAAGCTTTGGTCATTCCTTATTTTTGCAGTCTTCATGACTGGCTTTATCTATCCGATGGAAGGTAGCTGGACTTGGAACGGCGCTGATGTATTTGGCATGTTTAATCTCGGTGAGCTTGGCTTTTCTGATTTCGCGGGTTCTGGCATCGTGCACATGGCTGGTGCCGCAGCTGCCATATCAGGCGTACTCTTACTCGGCGCCCGCAAAGGTAAATATGCTGCCGATGGTTCAGTGAGAGCGATCCCGGGTGCGAATCTACCACTTGCCACGTTGGGTATGTTCATTCTTTGGATGGGTTGGTTCGGCTTTAACGGCGGCTCAGTGCTGAAGCTAGGCGATATCTCCAGTGCTAATGCCGTAGCTATGGTATTCCTTAATACCAACGCAGCAGCAGCCGGCGGACYAATAGCCGCACTAATTACTGCGCGCATCATGNTCGGAAAAGCTGATCTGACAATGGCTCTTAACGGTGCGTTGGCCGGACTTGTTGTTATTACTGCCGAGCCGTCAACGCCAACACCTCTATTGGCTACTCTGTTTGGAGCAATGGGTGGCGTTCTGGTTGTGTTCAGCATTATCACACTGGACAAATTCAAGCTCGACGATCCGGTCGGTGCAATCTCGGTACACGGCAGCTGTGGCTTGTTTGGTTTGCTACTGGTCCCTTTCACCAACGATGCTTCAACATTTGTCGGGCAGATTGTCGGTGCTCTTACAATCTTTGTCTGGGTGTTTGTCACTAGCGGCATAGTTTGGTTTGTAATCAAAGCAATCATGGGTCTTCGAGTTACTGAGCAAGAAGAAGCGGAAGGCGTCGACATGTCTGAATGTGGCATGGAAGCTTACCCCGAATTCGTTAATTAATAAGCTGTAAAGAATTACTCTCTCTTAGGATAGATACTTTATCTGGCGCCTTTGTTCTCAAGGGCGCTTTTTTTTGTCTTCAATCCGGTCAATTTTGAGGGAGACCTACTGCCTAACTTCCAATTTCCAACTCAGTAAACACTGAATTGTGAACAGTCTCACAAGCGCTTGATACAAAGCCGAGTATGCTCACCGAATGCAAGCCTCAGAACCTTCCAATAATCTAGAACGCTATGCTGCAGACAAGCTCTTAAGGCTAAGTTGTGCGGAGCTATTGCTTGGCATGTATGTCTGCGAATTGGACTGTGCATGGTCGAAGACACCCTTTGATATGGGTGGGTTTCATCTGAAAAATGTTGAAGACATTGTGATTCTTACAAAGCTTTGCAAGCACGTAGTCATCGACACGAACAAAGGAGTACAGCCGCGGAAAAGGCGCAAGAATCAGCTGACAATTCTGAGTAGTGCGCGGCGGGCTGTGTCCGGATCAAACTCGTTTAAGATTAATCGTGATGCCTACCCAGTTACCAAATCGATAAAACAACAAATAGATAAGGCGCATCGACTACATCTCACACTCAAAGCAGATTTTGCGGAGCAGGCTCTGAAGATTCGTAATGGCAAGGAGATGGACTTGCCTCTATTAGAGCAATCGATGTTTGGAATAATCGAATCGGTTATCGCTAATCCGCAGACTCATATTTGGCTCTTGAACACAAACCCTGCAAACAGAACAGGTACAGACTACTGTGTCCGTGCGGCGATTTGGGCAGTAGTGCTAGGGAGGCAGGTAGGGCTGTCTACTCGCGAATTAAAAATTCTATGTGTAGGAACACTGCTAGCAGATATTGGCATGCAATTGCTTCCCGAGAGGTTAGTCAACAAACGTGGTCCGTTTAGAAAGAAGGAGTTTCTTGCTTATTGCAAGCATATCGATTTCGGTGTGGAACTGGTTTCGCATTATCCAGATCTAGACGATCGTGTGGCAGCGATCATTAATTGTCATCATGAACGCCAAGATGGGCTCGGTTTTCCGCGAAAGTTAAGCGGCAAACAGATCCCGTTACTGGCTCGATTTGCCAGTCTAGCGTACTGTTTCGAGCGACTGCTGTGTAGCAATGCGGATGGTCCACCCACACCTCCGTCTAAGGCACTCACAAAACTTTACAAGCAACGTACGCTAAAATTTCCTGAGCAGTTGGTTGTGGAATTGATCCACGTCATGGGGACGTACCCTATCGGTTCTTTAATTGCATTATCCACCGGGGAGGTTGGGCTTGTATTGGAGCAGAATTTCCAGGAAAGGTTGTCGCCAAAAATTGCCGTGCTAACTGATTCGCGCAAGGTGCTGTTGGAAGAACCCGTTGTTATAGATCTAGCTAATCAGAGGAAGTCGAAGATTGATCGATCTATCGTGTCTAGCTATAAATCGCAGAACACTGCTACGCGTTTGGGTCGCGATAAAGATTTAGATCCCCGAAACTACAGTCTTCGTTTTTTTGGAAGGCGCGTGAGCATAGGGCCGTTCTCGGTTCGATTTTAGTAGCGCCTACTTACATATCACCGTACTTGTGTTGCAAGATAGCGAGCGCAGCCACCGGTGCAGTTTCAGTTCTCAGAATTCGTGAACCTAAAGCGACGATCTGAAAATCATTGCATTGCGCCCAGTCAATCTCATTTTCTGAGAATCCACCTTCCGGTCCCACCACTAACATTACGTTGTTTACCGCAATAGATTGGGGAAGCACATCAGAGCCGCTTGGTTCTAACATCCATTTATTTACACTTTCACGTAACGACAATTCCATCAGAGAGGTGGGCTTATGTATCACGGGAACATCCAATCTGCCACTCTGCTCACAGGCGCTGATAGCGATCTTCTTCCAGTGCTGAAGTTTCTTCTCTACTCGCTCTGGTTTAAGTCTTACCTCACCGTATTCGGTGTAGAGTGGAGTAATCTCGTTCACGCCTAGTTCCGTAGATTTTTGCACGGCGAAGTCCATTCTGTCTCCACGAGAAAGGCCAAGGGCTAAATGAATAGAGAGAGAGGCTGACTTAGCTGAGTCAATCACGCTGCGTTTTTTCTCTATTAACTCAATATCGACAGCTCGCTTTGCAACTGCGATTACACTGGCGCGGAACTCCCCTTGCTGCGAGTTAAAAACGAGAAGCTCGTCGTCGACGCGCAGACGTAGGACATTGCTGAGGTAATGTGCAATCTCCTTGGGAAGCGAGATAATCGCATTAAGTGCCAGTGGGCTATCGAGATAAACGCGCGAGAGTCGCATGGCAATACCTACAACAGTTCACGTTGCGGGCGATTGCCGAGATCTAGATTCGTCCAAATCTGGGTAACGGCCTGACTGAGGTTCATCGAATAGAAGTGCAGACCAGGAGCGCCACCTTGCAACAAGTCCTCACACAACTCGGTAACAACATCGATACCGAAGCTGCGCAGGCTCTCCTTGTCATCGCCAAACCCTAGGAGTCTCTTGTCTAACCAGCGCGGAATCTCGGCACCACAGCTGGCACTAAAGCGGGCGAGGTTGGCATAGTTGGTAATTGGCATGATGCCAGGAACAATGGGGATATCGATGCCTGCCGCTCTGCAATAGTCCACATAGCGGAAATAAGCATCGGGGTTGTAGAAATATTGAGTGATCGCCGAATTCGCACCGGCATCTACCTTGCGTTTGAAGAAGTCTACATCGCAGATATAGCTCTTCGATTCCGGATGCGTCTCCGGATAGCAGGCGACATCGATATGAAAGTGATCACCGGTCTCGGCTCGAATAAACTCGACGAGTTCATTCGCATAGCGATGTTGTATCGCCGCACCCACACCAGAAGGCATGTCTCCACGTAAGGCGACCAGGCGTTTGACACCTGCATCGATGTAAGTCTGCAAGAGCTGACGCAGTTCCTCYTCATCTGAACCGCCGAAGGAAAGATGGGGAGCRGMTTGGGAGCCTGCYCCCTGATAACGCAATACTATCTGCTGAGTKCCCGAYTTGGTCGAGCCCCCAGCGCCATAGGTTACTGAGAAGAAATCGGGATTCAACTTGCNTMAGTTNTKYATGCACAATATCCAGCTTCGACTCTCCCACCTCGGTACGTGGTGGGAAAAAYTCGATGCTGTACTTTGATGGATTAGATGAATCCATAGTTTGGCTTTCCTTGCTGCTTKTTATTTTGTTRCTTAGTACTTGTAGCTATCGGTCTTGTAAGGGCCRTTAACATTTACGTTGATGTATTTGGCYTGACCRTCAGTYAGCTTCGTTAGTACTCCTCCGAAGCCGCCTACCATCATGGCGGCAACTTCTTCRTCGAGRTACTTAGGRAGTACTTCGACGTAGAGATTATCCTTCTTTTCTGCYGCGGGCAGGTCAGCGAACTTTCTYTCAWACATGAACATCTGCGCCAATACTTGGTTTGCGAATGAGCCATCCATGATGCGTGAAGGGTGGCCAGTTGCATTGCCGAGATTGATTAGTCGTCCCTCGGAAAGAAGGATCAAGTAGTTATCCTGATTTTCTGTGCCATCACGATAGATCTTGTGAACCTGTGGCTTAACTTCCTCCCAAGCCCAGTTCTCTCGCATATAAGCTGTGTCGATCTCGTTGTCGAAGTGACCAATGTTACAGATCACGGCGCCCTTTTTAACAGCCTGCAGCATATATTTGTCGCATACATTTACATTGCCTGTAGTTGTCACGATCAGGTCGATCTTTGAGAGCAGCGCAGTATTAATGCCTTCACTAGTTTCCGTGTTGATGCCGTCGATGAAAGGAGACACAACTTCGAATCCGTCCATGCAAGCTTGCATCGCACAGATGGGGTCTATCTCGGCAATCTTCACGATCATGCCTTCTTGATTGAGGCTCTGAGCGGAACCCTTGCCTACATCACCGTAGCCAACGACTAATGCTTTTTTACCGGCAAGCAACATGTCAGTGCCGCGCTTGATGCCGTCGTTGAGTGAATGGCGACAGCCGTACTTGTTGTCGTTCTTCGACTTAGTAACAGCGTCGTTGACGTTGATTGCAGGAACTTTCAATGAACCCTCTTCTAACATCTCCATAAGGCGATGTACGCCAGTCGTTGTCTCTTCGGTAATGCCGTGGATATTGTCCAATAACTGGGGGTACTTCTCATGTATCATTCCTGTGAGGTCTCCGCCGTCATCTAGGATCATATTTACACCCCAAGGCTCGCCATCTTTTAGTATGGTCTGCTCTATGCACCATTCACCTTCGTCTTCTGTCTGACCTTTCCAGGCGTAAACAGCGATTCCAGCGGCAGCGATGCAAGCGGCAGCATGGTCTTGAGTAGAGAATATGTTGCAAGATGACCAGCGTACTTCTGCGCCGAGATCTACAAGTGTTTCAATTAGCACGGCTGTCTGCACAGTCATGTGTATACAGCCCAGAATCTTCGCTGTAGCGAGTGGCTTCTCGCCAGCGTACTTCTTGCGTAGAGTCATTAGTGCTGGCATCTCAGCCTCGGCCAGTGTGACTTCGCGGCGACCGAAATCGGCCAGGCTTATATCTGCTACTTTATAATCTTGTACTGATGAATCGTTCATTTCTAGCTCCGTAGATGTTGTTTTATAGACCAGCTGCTTCTTTAAGTGCATCTGCCTTGTCTGTTTTTTCCCAGCTTAGATCGAGATCTTCGCGGCCGAAGTGACCGTAAGCTGCGGTGTCTTTGTAGATGGGTCTGATCAGGTCTAACATTTTAATTAAGCCTTTCGGGCGTAGCTCGAAATGGTCCCGAATAAGCTCAACGATTCTTTTGTTGCTTACCTTTCCCGTACCGAATGTTTCGACACTGATAGAGGTGGGCTCTGCCACACCGATCGCGTAGGAGAGTTGAATCTCGCAGCGCTCGGCAATGCCTGCAGCAACAATGTTCTTGGCAACGTAACGCGCGGCATAGGCAGCGGAACGGTCAACTTTTGATGGGTCTTTGCCAGAGAAGGCGCCGCCGCCATGGCGTGCCATGCCGCCATAAGTATCGACGATAATTTTTCTGCCAGTTAGTCCACAATCACCATGAGGGCCGCCAATTACAAAGCGCCCGGTTGGGTTAATAAAATACTTTGTATCAGCATTAATCCAAGCCGCAGGAAGAACTGGCTTGATGATTTCTTCCATGATTGCTTCTTGTAAATCTTTAAGAGAAATCTCTTCCTTGTGTTGTGTGGACAATACAACGGTATCGATCGCGACTGGTTTGCCGTCTTCGTAGCGGAATGTAATTTGGCTCTTCGCATCTGGTTGCAACCAAGGCAGGGTCCCGTCTTTGCGCACTTCAGATTGGCGCTTAACTAACAGGTGTGAGAATGTGATTGGTGCTGGCATCAGCACATCAGTTTCATTGGTTGCGTAGCCAAACATTAAACCTTGGTCGCCGGCGCCTTGTTCATGATCGGCACTATCGTCAACACCCATGGCGATATCGGGAGACTGTTTGCCGATACCATTGAGTACCGCACAGGTGTTGCTATCGAAACCGCTTTCTGAATTGTTGTAACCGATATCGTTTACAACTCCGCGCACGATGTCTTCAATATCCACATAGGCTTCAGTGGTAATCTCTCCAGCGACAATAACCATGCCGGTTTTTATCATAGTCTCGCAAGCTACTCTAGACGCTTTGTCTTGCTCTAGCAGAGCATCCAAAATTGCATCGGAAATTTGATCCGCCATTTTATCTGGATGACCCTCAGATACCGATTCGGATGTAAACAGTGTTGATTCTGCCATTTGTATTTCCTCAAAAAAGTGTAGTGATAATTATTTTTTCGTTAGTTCGGTTCTTATTTTAAAATTAAGTGCCAGATACAACATTTTTAAATGTGCGCATCTGAATTTGAAAGCCATTGCGTAGCCCTAAATAGGAGCTTTGTTGTTTCTCCAGGCCAGCTTTCTCGGCCCAATGATCTAAGTCGGCTTCCTCGAAGCCAAGCCATAGATCGCCGCAAGATTCTCGCACCCAGTCTTGATCGTGGCTGCACAGCTCAACGATTAGCAGATAGCCATCGGCGTTAAGAAGGGCTGCGATGTCTTTAAAAGTCTTCGCGGGAGAAGAGATATGATGCAGCACCATGTCAAAAATAATCAGGTCGCTGCTTACCTCGAGTTTTCTAGCGACGACTGTATCGCCAAGAATGAACTCAACGCCGCTACGACCGCAGTCAGCAATTGCGGCTCGGGACTTATCCAACATGTCTTTGGAATTGTCGAGTGCCGTTAGGTTCATGAAGCGCTGTGAAAGTTCGGTAAGCAGTTGGCCCTCACCGGGTCCTACTTCCATCACTGCCGCTTTCTCACTCAAGGCGAGACCCGTGATGAGGTCGTGAAGGCTGCTAGCATAGTCTGTATGTTCGACGATTAGCCCCTGCTTCTCATGAAATTTATTTGCGTTCTTGTTGAAAAAATTAAGAGAAAGCTGTGCTCGCTCCAACTGGATCTGCTTGATTCTTCTAAGTTGGGCGCTGGGAATCTCGAGAGAGTCGAGATTCTCGAAAACCGCCTTTTTGATATCACCATGAATATCATCCTCACTTAGGAGCGCACGCCTGTAGAAGATCGAATTTCCCTCACGTCGCGTCGAAGCGAGATGGCTGGTAGCGAGTATCTTGAGGTGGTGACTGAGTGCGGACTGGCGAATATCGAGGATGCGGCATAGCTCCAACACCCCAAACGACTCATTCTTGAGTAGTCTCAGAATCTGTAGCCGTAAATGGTCGGCTAGGGCCTTATGCAGCGCTGTGAGTGACTCTATCGGGCTCAGGCAGTCTACGTTGCCGGCGGTCTTCAATGCAGTTGCTGCCATGTTGCCTGCCCGACTATTTATCTGAAAAGCCGTAACTTAGCAGCATTGCAAGGCAAATTCAATTCTATATCAAAATATATTGATATAGAAATTGCTCAATAATTGATCAAAGAAGACTCTATGAGGGCTCATTGAGAGTCAGATGAGAGCCTAATTCTTGCGAGTCGCGCATTGTTGCTCTCATCTACCAATATATTGCCTCTTAGTAGGCATAGAGTTGGCATATTCTATTCAGGTGCGGGAAAATAGCCGTCTTACGAGAGACTCCCCGAAGCACATCTTCGTTTACCCAACTTTATGGCTAGTCGGCTAGCAGTAGAGTACGGAGTCTTTCGCGTCGCCAACCATGGCAAACATGTAGCAACTGAAGGAAATCGATCGATGCCAGAACAAGCTGTGTCACGTAAACAGAGCGCCAACGCAATTCGTGCTTTAAGCATGGATGCAGTACAGAAGGCGAAATCGGGTCACCCCGGTGCGCCGATGGGAATGGCAGACATAGCACAGGTGCTTTGGTGCGATTTTCTGAAGCACAATCCCGGTGACCCAAAATGGTTTAACCGCGATAGATTCGTGTTATCCAATGGTCATGGTTCGATGCTGATCTATTCTCTGCTGCATCTGACTGGCTACGACCTGTCTATGGATGATTTACAGCAATTCCGGCAGTTCGATTCCAAGACACCCGGCCATCCTGAATTTGGCTATACGCCTGGCGTAGAAACTACGACAGGGCCTCTGGGCCAAGGGCTCGCTAACGGGGTAGGAATGGCAATTGCCGAGAAGACTCTGGCAGCACAATTTAACCGCGAGGGCCATGAGGTCATCGACCACAATACCTATGTGTTTGTTGGTGATGGCTGTTTAATGGAAGGTATCTCGCATGAGGTATGTTCCCTTGCTGGCACGTTGAACTTAGGTAAGTTGATCGTGTTTTACGATGACAACGGTATTTCTATCGATGGAGAGGTTCAGGAGTGGTTTGCGGATGACACAGGCAAGCGCTTCGAAGCCTATGGCTGGCAGGTATTGTCAGTAGATGGGCACGACCCTGATGCAATTAGCGATGCCATCAAACAAGGCATAAGTGAAAGCGCGCGGCCGACTCTGATTAGCTGCAAGACAATCATTGGCTTTGGCTCTCCGAATAAGCAAGGCACGGCGGCTACTCATGGCGCGCCTCTGGGTGATGAGGAGATTGCAGCTACTAGAGAAGCGTTGGACTGGCCCCATGCACCCTTCGTAATACCAGAGGAAATCAAGCAAGCCTGGGATGCRACRGAGCAGGGRTTTACCGCCGARTCTGCYTGGAAAGAGAAACTYGYCACCTATGAAGAAGAGCAYCCAGAACTCGCCATGGAACTGGTACGCAGRTTGATGGGTCAGCTACCGGGYTATTTCAGCGCGATGGCGGATGAATTTATCGCTRAGTGTCAGRRTAGCGAGGACAATATTTCAAGYCGCAAAGCCTCACAGAATACGATAGAAGCCTACGCYGCCCTGCTGCCYGAGCTAATTGGCGGCTCCGCAGATTTGACTGGATCGAAYCTAACRAACTGGTCCGGTAGYTCTGCRATCTCAAAAAATSCCGATGGCAACTATATCTAYTACGGRGTTAGAGAATTCGGCATGAGCGCAATCGCTACAGGKWTGGCATTGCACGGTGGATTTATTCCTTATACCGCAACATTCTTGATCTTCATGGAATACGCTCGCAACGCGGTAAGAATGTCGGCGCTGATGAAGCAACAGAGCATATTCGTTTATACCCATGACTCTATCGGACAGGGAGAAGATGGCCCAACTCACCAGCCGATTGAGCAGCTTGCGAGCCTTCGAACTACGCCGAACATGTCGGTGTGGCGTCCCTGTGACAATGTAGAATCCGCCGTAGCTTGGAAGGCAGCGATCGAGAAGCAGAACGGACCTACAAGTCTAGTTTTCTCAAGGCAGAACCTGCCGCATCAAGCRCGCAGCGATGAACAAGTTAAGGCTATCTCGCGTGGTGCTTATATTCTTAAAGACTGTGAGGGAGWGCCTTCGGTAATCGTTCTTGCCACAGGYTCAGAAGTMTCCATCAGCCTAGCKGCAGTGAATRCYYTGCARGGGGAAGGTATAAAGGCTCGCCTCGTMTCAATTCCCTGTGTCGACGTATTCGAAGCTCAAGATGCCGATTACATCGARCAGGTATTACCGAATGCAGTACGCCAGCGTGTAGCGGTYGAAGCAGCTGGAGTYGACTATTGGCGCAAGCTAGTAGGCCTCGATGGCAAGATCATTGGCATGCACTCGTTCGGTGAATCAGCTCCGGGGGCTGTGTTAATGGAACACTTYGGTTTCACCGCTGAGAATATTATCGCCTGTGTGAAGTCTTTCGACTCRTGAGCCTRYCGGCGATCGAAAATGGGCTAGTTCTTTTAGCGCGGTAATTACAGATGACCTATCGCATMGCAATTAATGGATATGGCCGCATAGGYCGTTGYGTGCTGCGTGCGTTCTATGAATCTACAAACTATGCCGACATGCGAATCGTAGCGATTAACGATCTTGCTAACATCGAAAATCTGTCCCATCTCACTCGTTATGACAGCACCCATGGTCGTTTTTTGGGAACGGTCGAAACGAGTAATGAGGGAGCGATCAAGAAACTGATCGTGAATGGCGACGAGATTCGTGTATTCAACGAGCCAGACGTCGGTAAGCTCCCCTGGTCTGATCTCGATGTCGATCTGGTTATGGAATGTAGCGGCGCATTTAAGGATCGCGAAACTGCTCAATTGCACATTACTGGTGGCGCCAAGAAAGTCCTGTTCTCGCAACCCGCTGAAAGTGACGTCGATGCCACTTTGGTTTTTGGCACCAACCACACAACTCTCAAGCCCGATGCAGAAATAGTATCCAACGCATCCTGTACTACTAATTGCATTGTGCCGGTGTTGAAGGCTATAAATGAAAGATTCAAGATCGAGTCGGGTGCCATCACCACGATTCATTCTGCGATGAATGATCAGCCGGTTATCGACAGCTATCACGACGATGATCTGCGTAAAACGCGTAGCGCAATGCAATCGATAATTCCCGTCGATACAGCGTTGGCTAAAGGTATTGAAAGAATTCTTCCCGAGCTAACCGGCTTGCTCGAAGCGCAAGCAATACGAGTTCCAACGTTGAATGTTTCTCTGATGGACCTAACACTATCCGTTGCCTCTACTACGAATGCAGAAGAAGTGAATAGTGCGATTCGTGACGCTAGCGCGAGCTTGCCTGCGAATGTGCTGGGCTTTACTAATGAACCACTAGCATCTTGCGATTTCAATCACGATCCGCGTTCAGCTATCGTCGATCTGAATCAGACAAATGTGGTGAACGGCAAGTTGATTAAGTTATTCGTTTGGTTCGACAATGAGTGGGCCTACGCGAACAGGATGCTAGATGTAGCTCAATATATGAGCTCGAATAAATGAACAAGCCGACGCAATTTTTACTTGGAATAAATCACTAATGTCATTTCTACGCATGGATCAACAAAATCTTGAAGGCAAGCGGGTTCTTATACGCGAAGACCTCAATGTAGCCATCAATGATGGAGTGATTAGCAATGACACCAGGATCAGAGCTGCACTGCCGACTATTGAAATGGCGAGAGCAGCTGGCGCAGAAGTAATCATCATGTCGCACTTAGGTAGACCGGTAGAGGCGAAACCGATTGAGGAACAGATTGAATTTTCAATGCAGCCGGTGGCCGATAGGCTGGCGAAGCTACTCAATTGTGATGTTGAGGTCAATCGAGACTATCTATCTAAGACCCCTGCTAACAAGGGTGCAGGTAGTGTCACATTATTGGAAAACGTACGCATTAATGCCGGCGAGAAGGCCAACGATGATACTCTTGCTAAAGCCTATGCTGCATTGTGTGATGTATTCGTAATGGATGCCTTCGGCACGGCACATCGCGCACAAGCGAGCACCCATGGTGTAGCGAAGTACGCGCTTATCGCCTGTGCAGGCCCATTATTGGCCAGTGAGCTCGATGCCCTCGAACGCTCTCTCAAGAGCCCAGAAAGACCCATGTTGGCGATAGTGGGAGGGGCAAAGGTCTCAAGTAAATTGGAAGTGCTTAAGAATTTGTCGAGAAAAGTTGATCAGCTCATTGTAGGTGGCGGCATAGCGAATACTTTTTTGGCGGCAGCTGGCGTAAATGTGGGCAAATCATTGTATGAGCCTGACCTTATCGACACAGCTAAGGCGCTAATGGAGTCAACTTCTATTCCAATGCCGACTGACGTAGTCGTTGCAAAAGAATTCGATGTCAATGCAGTCGCAGTGAATAAGTTGGTCATCGATATCGAAGACGATGACATGATCCTAGACATAGGGCGGGCAACGGCAATGCACTTCGCAGAAATTATCGGTACTATGAAAACGATTATCTGGAACGGSCCAGTTGGTGTATTCGAGTTCGAACARTTCTCAAATGGTACACAGRCGGTTGCGAAAGCGATAGCCGATAGTGCTGGATTTTCAATTGCCGGCGGTGGAGAAACCRTCGCRGCGATAGACAAATATKCAATTACAGAYAAAGTCTCCTAYATCTCAACGGGAGGCGGTGCATTTYTAGARTACGTTCAGGGAGCTGTTTTGCCTGCGGTGGAAATTTTGGAGCGAAGAGCCAACAATGGCGAGATRCTCTGATACTTYYAATTTCATTYAAATATTTAGTTTATTGACAAAGAATTGACAAGAGAACYGAGGACGAATCATGGCACTAATTAGTTTAAGACAATTGTTAGATCACGCGGCAGAGMATAGTTACGGTGTTCCAGCTTTTAATGTAAATAAYCTTGAACARATCCGCGCCATTATGGAAGCTGCAGACGAAGCGAATAGCCCGGTAATTTTACAGGCCTCGGCAGGCGCCCGRAAATACGCAGGTTCAWATTTYTTAAAACACCTTATTCAGGCCGCCATTGAAGAATTTCCACATATACCTATTGTTATGCACCAAGATCATGGAGTCTCGCCTGCGATATGTCAGCGTTCCATACAGCTAGGGTTTTCTTCCGTGATGATGGATGGGTCGCTTGGAGAAGACGGAAAGACGCCTACAGATTTCGATTACAACGTTCACGTTACTAAAACTACTGTCGAGATGGCGCATGCTTGCGGCGTATCAGTAGAGGGTGAGATCGGTTGCCTAGGCTCGCTGGAGACAGGCTTGGCCGGAGAAGAAGAYGGAATCGGCGCAGAAGGCAARYTAACCATGGCRCAGATGCTAACTTCTCCAGAGGAAGCYGCAGACTTTGTAGAGGCGACRGGCGTTGATGCCTTGGCGATAGCAGTAGGYACTAGTCACGGGGCATACAAATTTAGCCGYCCGCCAACGGGAGACATCTTGGCGATAGGGAGAATAAAAGAGATTCATGCGAGAATTCCTAACACTCACTTAGTGATGCACGGGTCTTCTTCGGTACCGCAGGAATGGCTGGCGATTATTAATGAATTTGGTGGCGAAATACCAGAGACTTACGGTGTGCCTGTTGAAGAAATTCAGGAAGGAATTAAACATGGTGTGCGTAAAATAAACATTGATACGGATCTACGACTCGCGTCCACAGGTGCTACGCGTAAGTTTCTCGCCGAGAATAAATCCGAATTCGACCCGAGGAAATTCCTGATTCCAACCATGGATGCGATGAAGGCCATCGTTCTTGCTAGGCTTGAGTCATTCGGAACGGCGGGTCAGATTTCGAATATCAAGAAAATTTATAACTTAGAACAGATGGCCGACCGCTATGCCAAATAGCCGATAGCCGAATAGTTGCTGAGCGAAAGTCCGCGGTTTGCGCGAAGGGGAAAGAGAGCGGATGTTCAGCAAGGCCGATGCTAAGCAACTAAGGCAAAATCTGGAGAGCATAAAATTCCTGCTCAATTCTACCGAGCCGAATTTCGAGCTCGGCGCTGAGGCAGCACGGCACTATGCTGCCTATACACGGTACTACGGTCTTAATTTTTCAGAGCTGGACCTAGACTTAAAGCTCACGAGATCGACTATAGGAACTTTTTCTAGTGGAAGCTATGAACTAGTTTGTCAGCACTACTTGCCTTCAACACAGCCGCCCCGCAAGACAGCTTTTTTACTGCATGGATATTTCGACCACGCCGGCTTGTATCGTCATCTGATAAGGCATTTACTTGAGCGTGACATCGCGGTCATTATTTTCGATCTGCCTGGCCATGGCTTATCTAGTGGCGCGACGGCAAGCATTAGCTCATTTCAAGATTACAGTACGGCGTTCGTAGAGTGTCTAAAGCTCGCTAAACTGCAGCAGGTAGCCATGCCGTGGATTACGATAGGTCAAAGCACTGGCGCTGCAATCATTATGGATTCTCTATTGGAGAAGAGGTTAGAAAAAAGGCTGGAGAAGGATTTCGTGAGGTGCTATCCGCTGCAAAAATATATTCTTCTCGGACCGCTTCTTAGGCCGAGGCAGTGGTTGCGTTCCAAGATTCTATTTAGTCTGAGCAGATGGTTCACTGCGTCAACGCCGCGAAAGTTTAGCAAGAACAGTCATGATGCTGAGTTTCTTGAATTCCTCAAGAGTAAGGACGAGCTACAGAGTAGGATCCTTCCCCGTGATTGGGTTTTGGCAATGATGGACTACATCAATCGGTATGAGGCGGCGCCTCGCCATGAGCAGTCATTGCAGATAATACAAGGCAAGGGGGATGGTACTGTTGAATGGGAAACGAACATCCCCAAAATATTGAAGAAGTTTCCAGGTTCGAAGATTCATTGGGTGGATGAGGCAGGGCACCACCTAGTCAATGAATCACCCTACTATCGTGAGCAGGTCTTTGCGATCATAGACCGAATCTTAGGTATCACCGAATAAATTTATACTGCTGATCTATGGGTTGTTCAGAGGCCCCGATCTAGAATAAGACTCTACAACGAATAGTGCCCGGTACCTTGTTCAATTTCTCCAGTGCGATTTCACTGTATTGCACGTCGATATCCATCACAACATAGCCAACCTGTTCATTAGTTTGCAGGTACTGCGAGCTAATATTGATCTTAGTTCCTGAGAACACATTGTTTATTTCGGAAAGAACGCCGGGCACGTTTTTATGAATGTGCAAGAGTCGATGCTTTCCCGGGTGTGCAGGCAGAGTTACTTCAGGAAAATTGACAGAGGCAAAGCTGGAACCGTTGTCGCTGTATTTAATAAGCTTCTCCGCAACCTCGGTTCCTATATTTTCCTGAGCCTCCATCGTACTACCACCTACATGGGGCGTTAGGATGCAGTTGTCGAATTGGCGCAAAGGCGAAATAAATTCTTCTGCATTTGACTTCGGCTCTTGCGGATAGACGTCGATGGCCGCGCCGGCGAGAGCTTTGTTCTCGAGTGCGCTAGCCAGTGCATCGATATCAACTACTGAGCCACGTGATGCATTGATCAATACCGATGCAGGTTTCATCCAGCCTATTTGCTCTGCACCGATCATATTCTGAGTTTGTGGAGTTTCTGGTACGTGTAGGCTAACTACATCACATTCGCGCATTAGCTCCTCGAGCGAATCCATCTGCACCGCATTGCCTAGAGGCAGCTTGGTCACTACGTCGTATAAGTAAACTTTCATGCCCATCGACTCGGCGAGTACACTGAGCTGTGAGCCAATATTGCCGTAGCCCACGATACCGAGCTTCTTTCCGCGTGTCTCGAAGGAGCCTTTCGCAGCTTTTTGCCAAACGCCTTTATGCAGAAGGGCATTTTTTTCTGGAATACCTCGGAGTAACAAGATTGACTGGCCTATGACTAGCTCGGCTACGCTACGGGTGTTGGAGAACGGCGCATTGAAGATGGGTATACCGCGTACAAGCGCCGCATTCATATCAACCTGATTAGTTCCGATACAGAAGCAACCAACAGCCTGCAGTTTATTGGATGCGGCAAATACGGATTCTGTTAGCTGGGTCCGTGAGCGAATACCAACGAAATGGGCGTCAGCGATTTTCTCGGCGAGCTCATCCCCCTCGAGTGAGGTTTTAAGGGCTTCAATATTCTCATAGCCCGATTTCTTCAGAGTGTTGATCGCGCTTTGGTGCACGCCTTCCAATAGCAAAAACTTAATTTTTCGTTTTTCTAAGGATTTTGGATTCATTGGATCGGATCCATGAGTTTAAGTTGTAAAAGTCACAGCACTTCTGTTTGTTATGAAGGCCGCCGGTTCAATCTGTAGAGGGCAAGTCATCGAGAGCGATGCTCAAAAAGCTCGCGCATGGTAACATATTCTGCTTTTGCTATGCGCGGCAGGGCRCATTAATTCCAAAATYCAGCAGTGGCAGAGGGAAGGRTAGAAACATGAATTGCAGCAAACCAGAACTGTTGGAGAAGCTAGTCGAGATCGTGGGYKCGGGCTGGGTTAAGACCGATRCMGATGACWTGGAGAGATACGGCAAAGATTGGACTAAAGCGTATCCTGCAAACCCCGTGGCCRTCGTGCTWCCARCCAACACCGAAGAAGTGATCGCGCTTGTCCGTCTRGCAAACCTTCATGAARTWGCACTAGTTCCRTCTGGCGGTCGCACTGGCCTGAGTGGCGGWGCYGTAGCGTCGAATGAGGAGTTGGTYGTTGCCTTCGATCGCATGAACAARGTTCTAGATTTCAACTCCGCYGATAGGCAGGTTATCTGCGAGCCTGGYGTCRTTACTGAACAGTTGCAGCAATWCGCKGAAGCCGAAGGCYTATTTTATCCAGTCRACTTTGCGTCTTCGGGTTCAAGCCAGCTAGGTGGAAATGYGTCAACTAATGCGGGYGGCATAAAAGTTATTCGTTAYGGCATGACCCGTGATTGGATCAAGGGGATGAAGGTGGTTACCGGAAGTGGTGAGCTTCTTGATTTAAACCGYGGCTTGAGTAAGAACGCGACRGGTTATGACTTCCGCCATCTATTTATTGGAGCAGAAGGAACTCTTGGTTTTATAGTCGAGCTAACTGTAGCTCTTACCGACAAACCTAAGGATCCGACTGTCTTGATGCTGGGTGTGGAAAAGATGGAGCTCACCATGCAAGTACTGCAGGCATTTCAGAGCAAGCTTGATCTTACTGCCTTCGAGTTCTTTTCTGAGAAGGCGCTTAAGCATGTCATCGAAGAGAAACAATTACAGCGACCCTTCGATACTGAATCTGATTTTTATGTATTGATCGAGTTTGAGAATAACTCTGAACAGGACATGGAAACGGCCATGAATCTATTCGAGTATTGTCTCGAAGAAGGATGGGTTGTCGATGGTGCTATTAGCCAGAATAGCACGCAGGCAAATAATCTTTGGCGGCTGCGTGAAGATATATCGGAAACCATCTCAAAGTTTACACCTTACAAAAATGACATCTCGGTTAAGGTTTCCAAAGTTCCAGAGTTCTTGCAAGAAGTTGACAACTTGGTCTCATCGGCCTATCCCGACTTCGAAATTATTTGGTTCGGCCACATCGGTGACGGCAATATTCATCTAAACATTCTCAAGCCAGATGCTTTAGCGGCAGAAGTGTTTTTCGAAGAGTGCGCGAAGGTTTCTGATCTGGTTTTTGAAATCGTAGCGAAAYACGGTGGAAGTATTTCTGCCGAACACGGTGTTGGTTTGTTAAAAAAGCCATTCCTGCACTACTCTCGCAGCGCAGTGGAGATCGCTTACATGAAAGGGATAAAGAAAATATTCGATCCTAAGAATATTATGAACCCAGGAAAATTATTCGATTAGCGCAACTATTGATATAACGACGGCGCCATGCCATGTATTTTCTGCTATTGGACAGTTTGTGACAAGCAGCGTTTAGCCCCCGAAATACCGTTACAATTTGCGACATTTAGAATTTCCATCTACGAATTTAGAGGTATACACTGGATATTCGGTCGATTTTTCGCCGGGGGATTGCTTTGATTAGCGGTTCGATTTCTAAAATATTTAAGCACGAGAACACGTATGTCAGATTCAGTTGAGGGTACCGTTAAGTGGTTTAATGACGAGAAGGGATTCGGTTTTATAGAGCAGGAAGGTG
>JAESUV010000037.1 GCA_016762975.1 Gammaproteobacteria bacterium
GACGTACCAATCGCTGCGCCTAATGTTCGAAATCCGTTCGGGGTTCCATATCCCGCAGAAAAAGAGAATGTACCTCCGTTGGGACTCCTTTGCCGCTCTCGCGCGATGCCCATATTGCTGGCAAAAACAGGTGCCATATTGAAACTAAAGAGGCAACCTGGCCCAACGTCTATAGCCGAGAGTAGATTACCTTGATGATAAAGAGTCTGGAAATCACCCTGCCTGCCTACACCATTCAAAGTCGTCCAACCGCATGTCGATTCAGTACTCGTATCAACCGCATGCATCATTACCACGATGTCGCCGCCTGAAGTAGCAATCAAGTTACTCAACTCATCGAAGGCAGGATCTGTCTTCGCAAGCAACGCATCGAACGTAGTCAGGAACCGCATCTGTTGCCGTGTAAGGTATTTCTTCAAAACCCACCTTATTAAACTTGATTGCAATATCATTCTCACGAAACGTTTGGTTGGCAATGCTAATAATTGCATTAGCCCGAGCTTCCAATTTTTGACCCAGGTACTGAGACGCTGCCGGTGTGTAGATAAAGAGCACATCAATTACCGCCTCACGGGCAAGCAATTCGTCAACGGGTGTCGAGGCGGGAAGATTTATTATCGCCTCGTCCAGATCCGGCACAGTATTCTGGTTGATATCGAGATCGATGTTGCGAATCAGGCGGACAAACAGATTGGAGCCGCGAATCCTCCTGTCACCATCGGCAAGCGTGGCTTCCACGGTATCGGGCTCTAAAATAGTCGCATCAGATGATGATATTGAGACAGCGAAACCCTCGCCCACTCCAAGTGAATTTGGTCCGTCCACGAAGAAATCGATGATCTTAGTTCTGTTTGCCTTTAGCTCATCAATGGTACAGGTTAGTACGATGACGGGTTCTTCGCTGACGACGCACTGACTGTCGACGTTACCCACGCCAGTGTTTGCGCTCAGAAGAACGGTGAACTCGAGGTCATTGATAGTCGTCGTACCGGGATTGTGCGTCGTAATCACAAAGGGGAGAATTGACTCACCGATCTCGGTATATACGCCATCCTGATAGACGAAGTCGCGCTCGGCACTGAGGTCGATAGTCGCGACCTGAGAAAACACTAAGATAGGGGAGAAAAGCAACGCAACAGCCAGCAGAACTCGCTGCGCTCGCATAATTAATTTCGATCTTTGGGTATTAGTGGCATTCATCGAATTAGTCGAACTGCTAAACTATTAATACGATCTGTATCTACACAGAAGTAAAAATCAATCCTTCACAGAGTATAGCGGGACGCGGGCCTAAATCCTTAGAGATTCGTAGCAATAATAATTCACCGAACCATCTAATCATCACGGTAGCTGACTTTGAGCCCGTTCAAAAAATTTCTAAGAATTTGATCTTTGCATTCTCGGTAATGCTTGTGATCAGGCCGCCGAAAGAACGCACTGAGCTCGTGCTTGCTTACTTCTTGGCCTGCCGATTCCAATATTTGCAGAATCTCTTCTGCCTTCAGGCTCAATGCTATCTTCAGCTTCATGAATATCATGTTGTTATTCAACTTCGTTTCAACTCGCAGCGGCTCCCCGTCTTTCTCGCCTCGCAAAGCAATGATCAACCCGTTGAGAAAGGCGGCAAAGGACCTGTCGTTACACTTCTCGAAATCTTCGTCATCGTCCTGCTTTAACCAGGCAGAAACTTCTGTCCTATCTGTCTCTACATTCGCCAGGCCGAAGATTGCGATCATCTTGCTGTCGCTGAAATCCAGTATGTAGCGTATTCTTCTTAGGCAATCATTGTTTGTCATATTCTCTTAACTCTTTATTCCAATCGCTTTTCTACCTGCCCTCGATGGCGCCGGCTTCTTACGTTTACTATTCACTGCCGATTTACGCACTGGCTTAGCAACAGCTGTCACGTCCTTTTTGTTCTCATCGGCTGCGAYAGCATCTTCYTCGRCAGGCTCTAGCGCAKTGTCACAATGCATGCGATAGGAAACGCCACCGAACTCAATGATATCACCGGAAACAATTTTCTTGCGTTTCYGTGTTTCGACGACAGCGTTCAACAACACATGACCTCCGGCGATGGCAGCCTTCGCCTCTCCTCCGCTACCTACTAGACCTTCGAACTTCAAAAATTTGAATAGATCGATCGGTTGCTTCGTTAGCTCGACTACCTGCACTTCATCGTCAGCTGTAGTTGTCGTATTCGTTTTTTCGTCTGTCATGTAATTCTCTTCAAGCAATTGGACAATAGATTCGAGATCAAGAGACCTCTTGCAAAGGTTGCAAAATAATTTCGCACTCGCCTAAGTCGCTGGCAACAAATAGGGAGTCACCCGATATCGTAATTGAGAGATCCACACCACGATCGATGATTGATGCGAGTGCCTGCACTTGCTCCCACGGGAATCGGTAAATATTAACGTCCAAATTGCTAAGCTGCTTTTCATTCTGCTGCCACCAAGTCGGAGCCTTGCTATTGAAGCWATATATTTTAACTTCCTTAGTAAGGCGGCTCACTTTCTTTATTCGGTCTGCCGATGGCTCTCCCACATCGATCCAAAGCTCCAAGTTTCCATCTAGGGAATGTGCCCAGATATCTGGCTCTTCGGTATCGCTAAGCCCCTTACACAGTACGAGTTGATCGCGGGCATTCAGGCAGAACGCCAGCACCCGCACTACCATTCTCTCCATCGTTTCAGATGGATGACGCGCTATCGTCAGGCTGAGTGAATCATAGACATCCCGATTCAAGTCACTTAGCGAGACTGTCAGTTTATAGATAGTAGGTTTAATTGCCACGGCGGCGCTCTAGTTAAATGAGAATTCTATGGGAGTTGAATGAGAGTTATATGATAATTAAGTGATATGAACTAGTTAGCAATGGTTACGCGGCGCACACTATAGCATCAATGTGGACTTCCGGCGTAGCTGACGCCAGTGAGGCGTTCACCGATTGCCGTGAATGTGTAAGAATGCTGTAAGAGCCACCCAGGAGCCAACTATGATCTATTCTTCGCATTCACTTACTCGRTTTTCAGCTCAAGYATTTCACTGYCTAGCGGTAGTYGGCYTATKTTCTTTCGCATCCWMTAKCAGCGCGCAGACTRGYAGCGCGCAGACCCTTTTCGGCTTTGATKCWGACAGCAGCGCCCRGCAACGGCAGATGGARGCTGAGTTTGATGCGCTTATCGACAGRGATGAGATGGATCGCTGGYTGAAGGATTTTTCCTCGGAGGCACACCACGTCGGCTCCCCAAAGAGCAAGGAGAATGCCGAGGCCATTGCCGAGCTCTTACGCTCCTGGGACTATGACGTGGAAATAGCCGAATATGAAATACTGTTTCCTGAACCACTGACGCGAGAGTTAGAGCTCGTTGCTCCGAACCGATTCACTGCCTCCCTCACAGAAGACCCAATAGACGGTGACGCTAGCACCTCAAATACCGACGGCTTACTTCCGCCTTACAATGCCTTTTCAATAGGGGGTGAAGTCGAAGCTGAGCTAGTTTTTGTCAACTATGGCACACCCGCCGACTACGAGTTATTGGAACGCTACGGCGTTAGCGTTGCCGGCAAGATCGCCATATCTAAGTACGGCGGTTCTTGGCGTGGCATCAAGCCCAAGCTCGCAGCAGAGATGGGTGCTATAGGCACTCTGATCTATTCCGATCCGGCAGATGATGGTTATGGCCGCGGCGATGTGTACCCCGATGGCCCCTTTAAAAATGACAGCGGTGTGCAGCGCGGCTCTGTTATGGACATGCCTACCTATCCCGGCGATGTATTGACACCCGGCGTTGGCGCAACCGGTGATGTAACCCGGTTAAGCCGATTTGATGCACCCACCATTACTCAAATTCCAGTACTCCCCATCTCCTATCGTGATGCCCTGCCCCTATTGGAAGCCATGGGCGGAGCGGTAGTGCCCGAGGCGTGGCGCGGTGGATTACCGATTACCTACCATATGGGACCAGGCCCGGCGCGAGTGAGATTGAAACTCGAATTCGATTGGAAGATGGTCACTGCGTACAACGTGATCGCCCGCATGGAAGGCACAGAACTGCCCGAGCAATGGGTCATACGTGGCAACCACCACGATGGCTGGAATCACGGTGCAGCAGATCCACTATCTGGAATCGTAGCCATGCTCGCAGAGGCGAAAGCCGTCAGTCACTTGGCGCAATCAGGTTATCCGCCGGCGCGCACTATCATCTATGCAGCCTGGGATGCAGAAGAACCAGGACTGATCGGATCGACAGAGTGGGCCGAGCATCACGCGGAAGAATTGCAGGAACATGCCGTGGCCTATCTAAATACCGATGGCAACGGGCGCGGCTTTGTGAATGTTGGCGGAAGCCATGTATTGGAACGATTCTTCAATGAAATAATGGAAGATGTAAAAGATCCGCAGACTGGAGTCACTGTGCAAGAAAGACGGCGGGCAAATCTACGTATCAATGGGAGTTCCGAGAAGATCAGGAACGAAGCGAAAAATCGCAGCGACCTACGAATTAGCCCACTAGGTTCGGGTTCTGACTACACTCCTTTCCTTCAGCACCTTGGTATCGCCTCGGCCAATATGAGCTTCGGCGGGCACTCTTCAGGTGGCAGCTATCACACGATGTACGACACCTACGAGCACTATACCAAGTGGATCGACCCAGGCTTAGTGTACGGACAAACCCTCGCTCAGTTTGCCGGTCGCGCTACTTTACGCCTAGCGAATGCCCCGCGGCTGCCGTTCGATTTTCAGGGATTCACCGAAAATGTTGCGGGCTATATCGAAGAGATTGAAGCACTGGCCGACGGCATGCGCGAGAAGACCGCAACTGACAACCAAAACATTCGCGATGGCGTCTTTGGCATTATACTAGACCCCACTAAGTCTTTCGGGCCGCCTATTCCGAAGTCTCCAGTCCCGCACTTTAATTTCGCGCCGCTAAAGAATGCGCTAGCACGTCTGACAGACTCCGCTGATGCCTATCAGCGATTGGCGATGAGTGGCGCGCCGGCTAGCGCTCATCAGAACTACTTGTTGTACACGAGTGAGCGCGAGCTAATTCGCGAAGAAGGCTTGGCTGGTCGTCCTTGGTACAAGCATCACATCTATGCGCCAGGTTTCTATACTGGCTATGGCGTGAAGACCATACCCGGGGTTAGAGAGGCCATCGAACAACGGCAATACGACCAAGTTGCAGGGCAGATTGAAATAGCCGCAGACGTGCTAACGAATCTTACGCTTCGATTGGACGAACTCACGGAACGCTAGGTCGCACGCTGGCGCCAGAACCTAGTAGGTGAACGACGCCCTCTTGAGATAAAGCTATCCCTGAGCGTCTACGCTGTCTCTTGCCGAGACCTGCGCATGCCAGCGCCACAGATTGGAATTCGACTCATCTATAGTTAATCCAACAAGCGATGTTGCAAAATCTATGGCCGTTAAAAGTGTAATATCTGCAATCGTAAACCGCTCTCCCGCGACATAGGGTGCTGCCGCAAGCTCCGCGTCTAGACGCTCACAATATTTTGCAACATTCGCATCACTCGCAACCTTAGCCTCGGGTATCTGCTTAACGATTCCCATAGCACCGACGATTGGGCCATTGACCCAAGACACACCGATCTGGCTCCAAAATTCTGTTTCAATATGACGATTGCGCATCTCAATATGCCCAAGCTCAAACGGATCTCGCCCCATTAGATTTGGCTCAGGATGCACGCCCTCAATATAGCGACATATAGCGACGGATTCACCGAGGCAGCGCCCGTCTTCTAGCTCTAGAACAGGGATCTTGCCGCTGGGATTCTTTTTGAGAAACTCCGGCGTCTTGTGCTCGCCCTTAGTCATGTCGCAGTTTACCAGTTCGACCTCTACGCCTTTTTCAGCTAGAAATATTTTTACCCGCCTTGGATTCGGGGCGCGGCCATAATCATAGAGTTTCATCATCTTGTAACCTTCGATTGGTATTTGTAGATAAAATTATTTGAAGCGAGTTAGCTCTTAGGCTCCTGCAGCCCACCGAACGCAGCGAAAAATGACTTGAAGAAATTCGACAACTCCAGCGTCATTACTGCAAACTCTTGATCGAACTTCTGTGCCGCACTTTCGATCTCCTCGTTTGCCTCTTCCTGCTTCATGCCAACAAATTTTAGACGCTTGATACTCAGGTCATCACTGAGGCTGCAACTAAGCAGGCTGTTCCAAGTAACGCCTAGGTTCTTCACCTGCTTGCCTGCCTCGAGATGGCTCTGTATTTCATCGGAAAATAGGTCCTGACCTTTGCAACGTACGATATTGCTACCGTCGGTTGGGTTGTAAAGTTCGCAATCTTCGTCGATCAGGAAGTGATCGCTCGCATGCTGCTCTTTCAACCAACGCGTCATCACATCGCTMGGYGAGTGATTYGCATCGGGTATCGACACTTTCAGGCTACCTAGGCTCTCTCGTAGCAGGCTAAGYAATGCCTCTGCCTTCGGTGCRCTTGGGGAATTCACCACGATCAGCTTATCTTTAGCGGAGATATACGCGWAGGTTTGTTGACTGCGCGTGAAGGCTCTAGGCAGCAACGAAACRAACACGTCGTCCCTAATCTGACGTTTTTCCTTCCTGTAAATYTTACGGCCCTGRCGYTCTTCTARCTCCGCGATTTTTTCTTCAGTAGCCTCATTCACCACTGAGGAAGGCAGCAGTCTTTCCTGCTTCTGGGCGCAGAGCATAATATAGTCACCCTGCACATGAGTGAGCATCTCGCCTTCTTTACCTAGCGGGCTAATCCAGCCATATTTTGACTTGTCGTGACTGCTGCAGGGATGAAATATTTGTTCGGCCAGTTTCTTTTCTAAGTCTTCTGGGGATAAGTCGATCGCCGCGTTCAAGCAATAGAGACGTGCATTTTTAAACCACATAAATTAATTTCCAGCTGGCAATAGGGAGTAGTGTCACGAGTTTGTGAAAAGTGTGCGCCGCAGATTATGCGCGATACAGGCGCAGTATTCTAGTACTGGCTTGCGCTTAGTTTGCGTCCCTTAGATCAGAGCGACAGGGAAATTCGTATTGAGTCAGCACAATTTACTTTGCACGATGCAAGATTGTATCTAAGCTGGAATTGCCGAGTTCATCGCTGCCATTCTAGTTCTTACTCCCATGACCCGCGTCTGGGGAGCGCTGGCGGATCTAGCATGGCCTGTGCTGTGTTGCTGAACAGCCTCGCACCTCTCTATATGGATAGACGAATACTTCTTAGCCTAGACGGGCACTAGGCTGGCGCCGCCACACACATAATATCTAACAAATATTACATGGGCGTGCTGTACAAGCAGAGCTAGGCCCGCGTCATCGCGAGAACCCGCATCCCCCCTCCCCTTCAAACCCAACCTTGTCTCGCAAAATCCACGATCCACCACGGACAAAGTGCCCCCTTTTTTACTCCGACGCCAATCTCGCCTATAGTGACCAAACCCCAATGCCAAGAAGAGTATGCGAGCCATGACCGATACCACTAGCGCCACCTCAGCAGCACCAATCGCACGGAAAGAGATCACCTTTAGAGTTGTGGTATTGGGACTGCTTCTGGCCGTAGTGATGGGTGCCGCGAATGTCTATGTGGGCCTAAGAGCGGGCATGACCGTTTCCGCCTCGATACCTGCGGCCGTGATGGCCATGTTGCTATTCAAAATGCTGTTTAAAGATTCCAGCATCCTCGAGGCGAACCAGGTACAAACCTGTGCGTCTGCCGGCGAATCTCTCGCGGCGGGCATTATTTTCACGATGCCAGCCATGATCTTGATTGGCTTCTGGGACTCCTTCGATTTCTGGTCGGTAACTATCATCGCGCTAACAGGAGGCCTACTTGGCATCCTGTTTATGATCCCYATGCGCAAGGTCTTTATCCTCAACAACACCGAACTCGCCTATCCCGARGGCGTAGCCTGCGCCGCRGTACTGCGCGCCGGTGAAGAAGACGAGGATGGCGAGCAATCAGGCGCGGCCAAGAACCTCATGTTCGGCGGCCTRYTGGGCGCCGGCGTSGCACTCGGCGCCAAACTGTTCGGTGTGTTCACCGCCACACTAGARGCGGCTACTGTRCTCAGTTCACGCATATTCTACTTCGGCGGCGATCTATCCCCGATGCTAATCGCCATTGGGTTCATCGTTAGACTCAATGTCGCCGTGCTTATTTTTATCGGGGGTGCCATCTCATGGATCGTCGCGATACCCTTGCTAGGTTCGGGCGATCAGTTTCCCTCGGCAATAGACGGCGCCTATGAGCTATGGAGCACTCAGATTCGCTATGTCGGTGTTGGGGCCATGGTGCTAGGCGGCTTTTCCTCCTTGTATTCTGTCCGTTACGGGCTAGTTGCCGCCATCGCTGAACTGCGTAATAACCTAAGCAGCGGCGACTTGATGAAACCCGACCTAGAACGGGACATCCCGAGCTGGGCAATTATCAGTCTTACCCTCGGCTGTGTCTGCGTACTCGCCTATGTTAACTACCGCTTTACCTCTGGCATTGGCATAACCCTGCTAGCAACTGCAGTCATGCTGGTCATGGGCTTCTTCTTTACGGCCGTCGCCAGTTACATCGTGGGCTTGGTGGGCAATTCCAATAGCCCCGTCTCTGGCATGACGATCACCGCAGTTCTGGTCGCCGGCGGCCTATTGTGGTTGTTCAATTACTCCGGAATGGAAGCCATGGTGGCAACGCTAGGCATTGCAGCTATCGTCTGCTGCGTTGCGGCAACCAGCGGCGATGTCTGTAACGACCTGAAGACCGGCTCCATTCTCGGTGCTGCGCCCTTTCGCCAACAGATCATGCAGATTGCTGGCGTGTTCGTTGCCGCGTTTATCATGTCGCCGGTACTTAATCTGCTACACAACAATATCGAAGGCGGCATCGGTGGCAGAGAACTTTCGGCTCCACAGGCTAGCCTATTCGCCTCACTGGCACGTGGCTTCTCCGGCGAGACGCAACTACCCTGGGACATGATCGGCTACGGCGTCCTAGTGGGCATCGTTATTCTGATTGTTGATTGGTATCTAAAATCCACTGGCAAAAAATTCAGAGCACATCTAATGCCTATTGCCGTCGGCATGTATCTGCCGTTTGGCCTTGCAGCGCCGATTCTTATCGGTGGCCTAATCGCACACTTCCACAGCAGGGGAACTCCTGAGTCAAGTCACGACAAGGTGCTGCATCGCGGCATACTGTTTTCATCGGGTGTTATCGCCGGTGAGGCGCTGATGTCGGTTGGCCTCGCCTGCATGACAGCACTGGGCTTTCAGTCACTGGACTTGGGTTTATCCACTGGGCTGGTGACGGTTTTATCGATTGCGGCAGCACTATTTATAGTGTGGATGTTTCATAACTTCACACGGCCAACCAGCAGGTAGAAGAAGCAGCACAATTAGCTTTTTACTCTCGAGTGAATAGTTGCTAATGTCAGTGGTAGACAGCAACGATCCTGCGATCTGAGGAGATACTGAATGCGAGTTATCACTTCATTGGCGCTAGCACTAGCGCTCTTTGTACCGCTGGCCTCGGCCCAGATAGTACCAGAAGAAATCAGCATCGATACGATGCCCGATCCCGGGCCCAACTGGTTCATTTCAAAAACAGCAAATGGCGGCTATATCTTCGATGCAGCCACTGGCGAGATGCAGGGAATGCTCTCTCTCTCACGCCTCACGCCAGCAGTCACCATGTGGCGCCCTAGAGGCGAATTCTATGCGGCCGAATCTTATCTCTCGCGGGGCGTGCGCGGAGAGCGTACTGATCTGATCGCTGTCTACGATTTCGAGAATCTAAGCCCAGTAGCAGAAATCATTATTCCCAATCACATGGCACGCCTATCATTGCGCAATCATCTCGGCCTTATGAACAACGGCCGCCACCTTGCAGTATTGAATATGAATCCCGGGCATTCAGTCTCCATCGTCGATGTAGAAGATCGAGTCTTCATCTACGAGGCCTCAACTCCCGGTTGCGCAGTCATCATGCCGGTGGCAGATAGCGACTTTTTGCAGCTTTGCGGCGACGGCACCCTGCAGCTGATTCAGCTGGATATTAGTGGCTTTGAAGAGAATCGTGTGCGTAGCGATATTTTCTTCAACGTTATGGAAGATGCTATTTTCGATCGAACTGCGCGTAGCGCAAATGGCTGGTATCTAATCACCCATGCAGGGACTATCTATGAGGTAGCCAGCCAAGGCTCTGAGATCATCATCAACGACAGCTGGAGTGTAACCCAAGAGGGAGAAGAATCCTGGCGACCCGGTGGCGATGAATTTATTACTGCCCATCGCGATACCGGCTTACTCTTCGTTGCAATGCACGAGGGCGAAGTCGATACGCACCACGTTCCCGGAGAAGAGATCTGGGTGTTGGATGCAAATTCTGGCCGACGCTTACATAGAATCGAACTCGAAGTGCCCGCTACGTCGATAATGGTTACTCAAGAAGACCAACCGAAGCTAATCGTAGCAGACAATGACGGTGGCACCCATGTCTATAACGCGTTCACCTTCGCCTTTGAGCGCACCATCGTAACTCCTAGCGCTGCGATGTTTGAGGACTTTTAAATCGTGATCGATCCGTTACTGTTACAAACTATTTCACTCGGCTTCGCTTTGCTATTCTTTATCGCTGCTGCGCATAAGCTTAGCAACCGCGCCCATTTTCGGGCGAGTTTCAAAGCTTATGAGATAATTCCAGAAAATCTGTCCGGCCTCGTGACAAAAATTATTCCTCCACTCGAATTACTCTTAAGCGTTGGATGGTTAACCTTTGGCCTATTCGCTATCGAATTCGAACTCGTCACTTTTATTAGTATTGGTCTATTGGCAAGTTACGCCTTGGCTATTGGTGTGAACCTTAAGCGCGGCAGAAACTACATCGATTGCGGCTGTAGCTTCACAAGCGGCAATGCAAAAAATGCAGACAGTGGCTCACAACAAATCTCATTGGGACTGCTTTACCGAAATGGTTTTCTAATTGCCATGGCGATTGTATGCACAATTCCTGTCAGTGACCGCAGCCTGCAACTCATCGATATTTTTGGGCTAGCATTCTCGGTAGTTGCATTAATATTGTTATATGGAGCATTCAATCAGCTATTGACCAATAGAAATGCAATTAATTCTTGGAGAAGTAGTAATGCTTGAAGCCTTAGTAGCTTCTAATATCGTGTTATGGATTTTGGTTGTGGTGCTGTCGCTTCTAGTCTTGGCACTCTCACGCCAAGTGGGAATTTTGCATGAACGGGTGGCTCCGGCCGGAGCGCTCATGCCTACTAGCGGACCAAAAGTCGGCGAGCTTACTGAAGAGATTGAGCTCAAGAGTATCCGCAATCAATCACTGACAGTAGGTGGCCCTGACGCTAGCGGCTTAGCATCTTTTATTCTCTTCATCTCTCCCACCTGCCCTATTTGCAAATCTTTGGTGCCAACTGCTAAATCGCTAGTTGGCTCAGAGAGTCATCGCATGCAGCTCTTGTTTGCAAGTGACGGTGATGAGCTAGAACAACATCAACGCTATGCAAAAGACTTGGATCTTGATGAATATTCCTATGTGCTTTCTGAAGCTTTGGGCAGAGCGTTTGAGGTAAGCAAGTTACCTTTTGCCGTACTGATAGATGCAGATGGAATACTTAGGGGCAAGGGTTTAGTGAACACGAGAGAGCACATGGAGAGTCTCATCGAGTCAATGGACTCGGGCATTGTAACCGTGCAGGAATATATTGGCAGTATTCAGAACGAGCAAGAACCTGCTGAGCCTTCAGCGATGGAGCACACATCATGAAACTAGAAAAAATCATTGAACGTGGTTATTACTGGATTGACGATCGAGCGAGAACGTCGAGTTTGGCACTGGCGCGGAAATTATCGCGTAGAAGTTTCCTCTCTAGGCTAGGAATGATGCTGGCGGGCGCTGCTGCATTCCCGTTACTACCCGTAGCACGGTCGTTTGCACAGACCTCCCTTGAAGAAGTTGGCGATCCTCAGAGCTGTGACTACTGGCGTTACTGCGCCATGAGCGGCACACTCTGCTCTTGCTGTGGCGGCTCCTACACCTCCTGCCCTCCGGGTTCCGAGGCTTCGCCTATCACTTGGGTCGGTACCTGCCACAACCCAGTTGACGGCAAGGACTACCTAATGTCTTACAACGACTGCTGCGGCAAATCGGTTTGCTCGCGCTGCGGTTGCCACAATACAGAGGGCGACAAGCCAGTCTATTTTAATAGCAACAGTAACAGCGTGCTGTGGTGTTTCGGCACAGAGAATACGAGCTATCACTGCACAGTCTCTCTGGTATTAGGTACCACCGACGAAACGAATTAGCAGCGGGATTTTCAGTTAATGAACCTAATCTCTATCGGAAGGGCTATTCTATTAATTGCGCTGTTCAGTCTTAGCTGGAATGTTCTAGCAGCAAGTCCCCGCATCAACTATCTACTCTACTGCACAGGCTGCCATGCAGCAGACGGTGCAGGCAAACCTCCCAATGTGCCCACGCTTCGAGATGAACTAGGCCGCATGATTGCGGTACCGGAAATGCGCAGCTATTTAGTTCGAATTCCTGGTGCATCTCAGGCTCCCATTTCAGATGCCGATCTTACCGAAGTAATCAATTGGCTCCTCCATGAATTCAATAGCGATACCCTGCCTGCAAACTTTGAAGAATACACACTAGACGAAGTCTCTAGCGCACGTCAGAATATTCTTGCAGATCCGCTAAAATATCGAGCAGAACACTGGAAAACTTACGATGAATAGCTGCCGGTACTGAGGGGGATTCAACTCCACGCAAGCATAGACATGCGTCTACTCAGCTCCGCTGCTTCCCATGAAATCACTGAGGATAAAGGAATCATGCGCGCTAAATTCTTACTATGCCCGATAATAGCAACACTATTGCTAGCCCCAATATTGCTCAATGCTCAGGATCGCTTCCCCGGCATCAAAACCTTGATGACGGATGAAGAGATGGAGGCATCTGGCGTGAACGATCTATCCAGCCCTCAGCTAGATGCGCTAAATACTTGGCTGATCCGTTACACCGCAAACGAGGCCCCCGTTCTTCAGGTAGAGAACGAAGCAGTTATCGAGGTCGTCAAGCAAGGCATAACATCGAGAATCGTCGGAGAATTTACTGGCTGGTCTGGAAAGACGCGCTTCGTCTTGGAGAACGGCCAAGTATTTGAACAACGACGGCGTGGTCGCTGGAAGATCACCCTCCACAACCCTGAAGTTCACATACGGAAAAACTTAATGGGTTCCTTTGAGATGGAAGTTGTTTCGGAAGAAAAAAGCATCGGAGTTCGTCGCCTAAGCAGATAGTCACGATTACATCGCTGCATAAGAGGATTTAGCATGCGCGCTATTCTATTTGTACTACTAACAGCCCTAGTCAGTTGCAGCGACAACACTACCGGCAACTCGAGCTCACAGCAAAGCGAAGCAACTAATTTGGCCGACGCCGAACAGGTGGTTGCCGCAGAATCGCAACGCTTTATAGAGTGGCTGGATGAAGAATATGCCGAGGAGGTAGATTTCTCCCCTCTTCTCAAGACTCGTCAGGGTGACAAGAGTGCTCACGGTACGCTGGACGACGTCTCAGAAGCTGTGCTGGACAGCCGGCTAGCATGGCGCCGCGGCAGCGTTTCCGAAATGCGCAGCAGTTTTGACCGCGATCAGCTAGACAATCAGGGACAGCTCTCTTGGGATCTCTGGGAATACATTCTAATCGACGCCGAGCGTAGCGCGCCCTTTCGTCGTCATCGCTTTATCTTCGGACGCAATGGACCGCAGTCAACATTGGCGAACAGCCTGATCAACTATCAGGCCGTGGAAGACGCGAGTGATATGTCTGACTACATCTCAAGGATAAACCAATCGCAGCGCTACCTTCTACAATACTTGGACCGCGCCAAGCTGGCCGTCGCCGATGGCATTCGTGCACCTCACTTCGATTATCAACGAGCAATTAGCGAGGCAGGACGAGTAACTTCCGGCGCGCCATTCGATGATCAGGAAGACTCGGCACTGTGGGCAGACATCACGGCGAAGATAGCCAACTTGCTAGAATCCGGCGAGATCGATCAGCCGCAGGCTGATACGTTTCGGGAAGAATCACGCAGCGCTCTTCTAACTCGCTTCAAGCCAGCGCTGGATGAAATCACAGTTTGGCTGGAAGCCGATTTAGAGAATGTTTCCGCAGTAGCTAAAGGTGCCTGGTCTCTTCCTAATGGCGAGGCCTACTACAATTCTCGTCTAGCCAGCATGACCACACTACCACTCACCGCGGATGAGATTCATGAAATAGGAATCTCCGAGGTTGCAAGAATCCAGACAGATATGGAACAGATAAAGCGACAGGTAGGTTTCGAAGGCACACTGCAGGATTTCTTCACCTACATGCGCGAAGACGATCAGTTCTATTTTCCCTCTACCGACGAGGGCCGCAGCAACTATCTTAGCCTCGCCGATGAGCTGCTCGCCAAGATGGTCAAGCGGCTCCCAGACTACTTTGGCATCCTCCCTAAGGCTGGCCTACAGGTTAGACGAGTCGAGGCGTTCCGCGAATCAGCTGGCGGTGCCGCACACTATGCAAGGGGCACGAAAGATGGCTCCAGGCCAGGCACATTCTATGCGCATCTGATCGATATGCGAGCCGCTTCCATATTCCGACTAGAGAACCTCGCTTATCATGAAGGTGTGCCGGGTCATCACATGCAGATTTCCATTCAGCAGGAATTAGAAAACATTCCACGCTTCAGAACAGCGAAAGGCTATACCGCATTCAGCGAAGGCTGGGGTTTATATGCCGAATACTTAGGCAAGGAGATGGGTTTCTACAACGACCCCTATGCCGAATTTGGCCGACTCTCCGGCGAGATTTGGCGCGCGGTGCGGCTAGTCGTCGACACGGGCATCCATGCCAAACAGTGGACTCAGCAACAGGCTGTGGACTATGCGTTACAGAACTCGGCACGGCCCGAGCCCTCGGTACACTCGGAGATTCGCCGCTATTTCAATAACCCGGGTCAGGCCACCGCCTATAAGATTGGAATGCTAAAAATTCAGGAAGTGCGGACAAAGGCAGAGACCGAGCTTGGCGATGACTTTGATATCAGGGCCTTTCACGACACAGTGCTAGGCTCCGGCCAACTGCCTATGGCTGTACTTGAAGCAGAGGTTGATAGCTGGATAGAATCCGTTCGTAATTAATCTAGCGAGTAGACCGCGCTTAGTGGGTAACTCGGCTTGGGATGGCAGGAGTGAGGGGCCTCCTTATATTCACGGTTTACGGCTGCGCTGCATGGCCCATGAAAGAGAAAGCACGATGGATCAAAGAGTCATCCCCCAAATACGAGGAAACTCCATAGAGGGCATACTGAGACCCCTTATCTAGGATTCACGAAACCCTCGGTATCTCAATCGGCCTTATACTAGGGACTTAAACTTATGGTTTGTAATAAAAGGGTTGCCGGGTACACTTGCTGCAAAGCGGAGATAAATACCGCGCGGGGCGCATATACAAATGTTATGAGCACTCTTCTCTAAAAAAGAACGGAAAGTATTTGCAGTAAAGTGCTGGTAGAAAATTTTTCCAGCAAGTAGTAAAGGTAACCAGAAGCATTTCAATGGCTTCGTTCTTGGTGTCTTCAGAAAAATCTGGAATGTGAACCCATACCTATGGCTTCGTCCGTTCTAGCTGGCATTGGGCTGAATGTTGTATAAGCAGTAAAGCAATGTCGTCTTGGGTCTGATACTTTTAGGGACAGTGGTTGAAGGGGCAAAGAGTCTTTAACTCAACATCCGGCATCGGCTTCGCTAGCGCTCCACAATGTGCCCGTAGAGGAAACAGAGTGTCACCACATAACCATCAAATCAATGAGACGCCGCAAGCGGCGCTCTTTATTCAAAGCGTTATGTGCATGAGTGAGGTGAAGGATTGAACATAGTCCAACTCTCTAGATTTGTTCTTGGATTTAGCTGGATCTATCATGGGCTATTCCCCAAACTCCTTTTCCTTGCACCACTAGAATTAGAAATGAGTGGCAGCATTGGCCTAGCGGAATCGAACACACTGTGGCTAATTCGATTTGCAGGGGTTTCGGAAGTTATATTTGGAATTTTGCTTCTGGTGTTTTACAAACATGTCATGCTTCTTTACCTGAACATCGCTGGGTTCCTAGCATTAGTGGTATTTGTTCTAATAATGACTCCACACTTGATGGTGGAAGCATTCAATCCGGTTACTACCAATCTGCCGCTAATAGTATTGAGTTTGATTCTTATACATGAAGCAAAAAAAGGTGGCTCCGAAAGCACATAACAATCAAGTCAGAAAGGAAGCCGCCGTATTAATGGCGTTATGTTTTTAGTCAAATAATCTACAATCGGGAAGAAGAACCATGAATTGGGAGGCATTTGGAGCAGCAGGAGAATGGGCCGGAGCTATTACGGTGGTCATAACACTTATCTATTTGGCCAGGCAGATTCAACAACAAAACAACATCGCAAAATTTAATGCCGCACAGTCCGTCTGGGATGGCTTTCGAGAAATTAATTTGACGCAAGGCCTTAGTACTGAAATAGCCGGTTTAAGTTTGAGAGGAAGCAGCGACCCATCCAGTTTAAGCGATACTGAGGCGAATCAGTATTTTCTCATTTTCCGAGCCTACTTCACATCTGCGAACAAAGCGTTTCGCGCACACGAATTGGGGGTCCTAGACAATCAAGAATAGCGTGACATAGCTATTGAGTTCTTGGTAAATACTAAGTCACCTGGTGGTATCGCTTTTCGCGAAACAGTCAAAGACTTCGGGTACGAAGATTTTTGGAAAGCAATAGACGCGGCGGAAGATCCAAATATTCGCCTGCCCGAGTATAACTTAGCTAAATTCGGACAAGAAAAAGCGGATGTCTGTGATAAGAAATAAATTCACAAAAAAGGGGGACACTCATAAAATAATGAATTATGACAGCAATTTGGCGAAGTCTTATTGACGAGCATTTTCTTAAGTTACTAAGTAATCAGTGTCCCCCAGACTTTCCTTTTAGTGTATTCCATAGATGGGTTTAACTATGTCCTATCTAAGCCAATATTTGGAATCGGTAAAGACGTTAGGGAACTAATGAAGATATTCATAAAAAACCACCCAGCCCTCTCTCTTTTTGCACTCTCTTTCTTATTGGGAGGATTGCCACTTTCCCTTGTAGCTGCTCAATTGCTTCCGCTTGAGTTTTCCCAACTCGGGGCTCTTAGCGCTAGCGTAGCTGGTTTCGTTCTCGCTGGCGTGGAAGGTGGACGAGAGAGAGTACGCGAACTGCTGCTTAGAAGTCTAATTTGGAGAGTAGACAGCAAATGGTGGGCAATTGCTCTTTTCTACATGGTTCCTCTTGCAGCGGCCGCACTCTATTTTGGCTCAGTGGTTGAAGGTATAACTTTTGACTGGAATACGTTGCGTCCTATTTATCAAATTCTACCAATGATACTTGTTTTAGTTATCATGGCCGGTCTTGGCGAAGAATTTGGTTGGCGTGGCTTTCTTCTTCCAAGATTGCAGCGCCATCACAGCGCTCTTACTTCCAGCCTCATAATAGGATTCTTTCACAGCCTCTGGCACATTCCACTATTCTTAGTAGAAGGCACCGCCCAAAACGATTGGGCTCAACAGATCGGATTGCTCCCTGCATTTCTTGGTTACTCTGCATTCGTAATAGCATGGGCGATTCAACTAACTTGGATTTTCAACAACACAAGAGGTAGTGTGCTCCTGGTTGCGACTGTACATGGCGCTGGAAATGCGTGGATCGGTGGTTACTTCGAAATAAGCGGGAACGTTGGTATTACAGGCAATAATATTCTGACAATTTTTATGCTTCTTCTTTCGTTCACGATAGTTGTAATTACAGGACACAGACATCTATCACGTGTGGCTGAACGAAATATTTTGGCAATGAGTAGAGCCAAGGAAAAATAAGAGACACTGATATTTTCTTGAACAACTACGCCTAAATAGTTTGATAAAACGGCGTGTAAATATCCGTGAATAGTTGTTTTTGGCGAAGCTGAAAACTGCCGTCAACAATGCGAGTATTCTTAATTCGATCTATTCGGAAGACTCGAGATGACGAGCGGAGGTGATCCCAAGCTAGGATATACCAGATAGGCCAATTCAGTAGTATATACTGCGCTTCAATCACTCGAACGGTTCGCTCCCCAGCCTCGGATTGATATTCGATCTCCAAGCAATTCTGTCGTAAAAATGATTCCGCTATACTCTCGGAAATTCGCTGTATTGGTGCCGTGTAATGAGACACTACATTTGCTCTCGCATTGTCGCCGATCATTATACGTTTTCGGATATTGCTGACCGCGCTACGCTGCCTTTGAGGGAA
>JAESUV010000141.1 GCA_016762975.1 Gammaproteobacteria bacterium
GACTGTGCAAAGTATCCGGGTTCGCCGTCGCTACCTGTGAAGTCTCTGAGGGTTGTACCACCAACATCGATTGCTCGCTGTAGAACTTGCTGAATACACTGCAGCAGTTTCTCGTAACGTCGCTTCGAAACTTTTCCTGCGCTGCGCTGCGGATTGATACCGGCAAGAAAGAGCGATTCGTTTGCATAAATATTTCCCACTCCAACGACTACCTTGCTGTCCATAATGAAGGCCTTAACAGCGACATTCCGCCTACGACTCTTCTGGAATAAATAATCGCTGTGGAATTCGTCACTCAACGGTTCAGGGCCGAGAGAGACCAAGAGGGGGTGTAATTCTATCGGTTCTGTTTCCCACAACATACAACCGAAACGTCGTGGATCCGTGTAACGTAGCGCCTTGTTGTTGGTAAGCACGATATCGACATGGTCGTGCTTCGCCACAGGTCGATTTGAGTCGACGATTCTGAGGCTACCGGACATCCCCAAGTGAATGAGCAGGGTTCCTTTTTTGGTGGCGAGTAGCAAATACTTTCCGCGCCTAGAAACTGATATAAAGGTTTCCCCCGGCAGGTCTTTGCTGAGCGCTGGGGTAATTGGCCAACGTAAAGTCTTGCGGCGCAGTATGACTTCGCTAACCTTCTTCTTTTCGATGTGCGGTTTGATGCCGCGGCGAGTTGTCTCTACTTCAGGTAATTCCGGCAATTCGAACCTCGATTGACTGATTGCTAGCAGCTTGCGCAGACTGCTTTATAATCTTTCCCTCAGTTGAAAGGAAGCAGTCATGAGTACGCAGCAGAAAATGCTATTAGGGATCGATGCGGGTGGAACGTTTACCGATTTCGTTTTGGTGCGGCTTGAGCCGACCGTTAGCATCAGTGTTCACAAAATCCTATCTACTCCCAAGGCGCCCGAGCGGGCAATTTTGAATGGTATAAAGGCAATGGGCTTAGAGCCACATCTGAGTGATGGCAGCTTGCAGATTGTTCACGGAAGTACTGTTGCGACCAACGCGGTTCTCGAAGGCAAGCTGGCGCGAACTGCCTTCATCACCAACACCGGCTTCGCGGATATGTTGCAGCTCGCGCGACAGACACGTCCTGAGCTCTACGCACTGGAGACTCCGGCAGTGCAGCCTCCGGTTCCACCTGAACTGTGTCTTGAAACCGGTGGCAGAGTCGCGGCAGACGGCACTGTGGTTTTGCCTCTTTCGGAAACTGAGCTCGATGTGCTGCTTGAGAAAATTGAATCTCTTGCACCGGATGCCGTTGCGATTAATTTGCTCTTCTCGTTTCTAGACGACAGCTTTGAGCGCAGAATTGAATCTGCAATTAAGGCGCAATCTGGTGAGCGTTTCGTAAGTCGCTCCTCCACTGTATTGCCCGAATACAAAGAGTATGAGCGKGGTATAGCGACYTGGCTTAATGCGGCATTGGGTCCGGTTATTAGTGGATACCTAGGCGCGCTGCAGCAYGAGMTAGGCGGCACKTCGCTACAGGTCATGCAGTCGAGTGGCGAGACKATGTCYGCAAGCATGGCTGCACAATCGGCGGTAAATCTCTTGCTGTCCGGCCCCGCAGGTGGACTTACTGCAATCGCCTATCTCGCGGCGCAAGTGGGCAAGTCAAAGTTTCTTAGCTTCGATATGGGAGGGACTTCTACGGACGTTGCTCTGTTGGATGGGAAAATACGAACGAGCAATGAGTCGTCAATTTCGAACTATCCGATTGCCGTGCCCATGGTTGATATGGAGACAATCGGAGCGGGAGGCGGCTCGATTGCCTATGTCGATACCGGGGGAATGCTCCAGGTTGGCCCGCGCTCGGCGGGTGCTGACCCCGGACCTGCTTGTTACGACTGCGGTGGTCTTGATGCCACCGTCAGCGATGCGAACGTGGTGCTTGGTCGACTGCAAAGTGATTCTGTACTCGCCGGTGATCTGCGCCTCAGTTTCGAGAGAGCGCAGGCAAGCATAGAGCCGCTCGCGCAGAGAATTGGCCTATCGATAGAGGAAACGGCGCTAGGCATTATTGATATAGCCAATGAGCACATGGCGAAGGCGATCCGGCTTATCTCCGTGAATAAAGGCCACGATCCATCGGACTTCATACTAGCGAGTTTTGGTGGTGCCGGTGGTTTGCATGTATGCGCACTCGCCGATGCGATGGCTATGAAAAATGCGCTAGTGCCAATACATGGAGGCGTTCTTTCGGCGCTTGGTATGGTGGTAGCGGATCAGGGAAGACAATTTTCCAAGACGCTGAGCCTCGATGCGCAGCAGATTGATGAGAAATCCTTGCAAGAGCAGTTTGCCCAGCTGGAGCGAGGCGGTATGGAGCAATTGGCGCTGGAAGGTCTGGACTCTTCAGTGCTGGTTTCGAAACGCAGCGCAGATCTTAGGTATAAGGGGCAGTCTTATACGCTGAACATCGACTGGGATGCTCTGGACGAAGTGCTTGATGCCTTTGAGCAACTTCACAAGCAGCGCTACGGTTACAGCCACGATGCCCCAATCGAGTTGTTGACGATTCGCATTAATKTATCGACAGAAAAAACKCCATTTGCTTTGCCGCAGTTTATTACAGGGCCCCGCTGCAATAATATTCGATACYGSAAGGTCTATGGAGAGGCTGAGCAGGCAAAGTTATTGGCGCGCGCAGATTTGYATCCGGGTGAAYCCATTGAGGGCCCTGCAATTATTACSGAATAYGCGGCGACYACGTTTGTAGCCAGCAATTGGTCAGTAGCTGTTGATAGTTTTGGTAATCTGGTATTGCAGAGGCTAAGTTGATGGTATGGCAGTCGCATCGGTTATAACTTAAGCCGTGCGGCATGCTTGGCAACTAGTAATCTTAGTATTGGGAGATGAGCTGGTTTGCTGTCAGAAGTCGTATAAATGTAGATGTGAGTTATTATTGGATGGCAGTTATTTACAGGTTAAATTCTCAAGTGCTATAACGGAACAGCTAGCACGGTAGATTCTAAATATTATTTCCAGAGAACCGGTGAACGCATCGGTAATGAATAAGAACAAGGCAAGATCGGCATTACCATGAGACTACGCTTTCTCCAACACACTTATTTACTATCAGGCTTGGCCTCTAGCTTAATTGCTGTTTTAGCTGGATCACAGGTGCGTGCGCAGGAAGCAGTGGAGCCTGAAGAGAGTGTTCGCTCGCGATCGCCACTCCTGTATATCGATACGCCGGTCCTCGTAGAGGAAGGCCTAGACCCCTTGATGCCCTTGATGCGACAGAGGGTGCCGCCCATCGACCCAGAGGCCGACCCGGCTTTCGGTCAGCGCGTGGATAGTATTCGGCAATACAACAACACAGTGATAGATATTGAGCTGGATGGAGGCGCCTGGGATCGCGGTCTCGTAGAGGAACTTGCGGCCTTGGGACGCTTGCAGCAACAGCAGGGCAATCATGTTGGCGCAATTGAGACGCTAGATAGAGCCATTCATGTAAATCGAATTAATTCTGGCCTTTATACTCTTGAGCAAATCCCCGTAGTGGAACAGCTAATACAGAGCCACATGGCACTGGGTGATTGGGAACAGGCTGATCTGTACAATAATTATCTCTTCCATGTGCAGCAGAAAGCTTATGGTATTGATGATCCACGCCTAATACCCGTGCTAGATCGTCTTGCAACCTGGAATATTCAGGCCTTCAAAATTGGTTACGGTAGCTTGCGGGGAATTAGGCTGCGTCAGTCTCAGATAATGTTTAACGCGGCGGCACGCATGGTGGACATACATTTTGGTAAGACCGACGAGCGCTATCTAAATTATCAAAGGAATATCGCAAATTCGGCTTATTTGGTTTCCAGAAACCCAGATTTGATGATGGAGATCAACAGGCCTGAATATAGAAACATGCAGCAGATGCTTGCACAAAAACTTAATGAGCAGCGCAGAGTACAGCCTCCAGGCTTCCGCACCGGCGAGCATGCCCTGATGGAAATAGTGACGTTCTATCAAGATAAAGGTGATGATAACTATGCTTTAGCCGAAGCGATTACTCACTTAGCCGATTGGTATCTTGTGTTCGACCGGCGCCGAGGCACCTTGGAGAACTATAAGCGAGCGTGGGACATACTCCAGGAGTTGGAGGACAGTGAAGAGTTAACAGAGCGCTTATTTGGCAATGTAGCTCCACTTCCCTCATTCGCGTCATCTATTGAAACGCCTGATGCGTTCTTTAGGAATGAGGACGGGTCAGAGGCATTGAATTTTGATTATGCGGATTTGACCTTTGATGTGACGGCAAAGGGCTTGGCCAGGAATGTAGAAAGTATCTCCGAGGAGACGGAGGAGAATCAGGCGCAATTGAGTAAATTGCGCATATCGGTTCGCTCTATGCGGTTTCGGCCGCGAGTCATAAACGGCGAGCCGCAACATTCTTCTAAGAACCATTTTAGGTACCGGTATTGGTACTAATTTATTAAGCGAACAGGTAGCATCGAGCCAATAATTGGCAGAAATAGAGGGCTTGCGACGTAGTCGTTAAGCTTTGGTTAAGGCGCTTAAGACTATTAATAGTGGCTATTTTGTCGGCATTGTGAATTTTATAACTGATTAAATATGCAGTTAAAATCCCTTAAAATGTAGATAAAAGCCATTAACTTTCGAGTACTGGCCTAATGTCGGAATTCGAGAACAGGAACACAAAGTATGGAATCCATGCAATTGAGGAACTACAAGGGCAAACAGCATTGGCCCTTACTGCCTCTTTCACGGCTTGTAGCTTTAGCGGCGCTGAGCCTTAGCTTAGTGACATGTCAATCTAGCAGCTCGAGTTCGAGCAGTTCGCCGTCCATGCCTTCTTCTTCAAGCTCAAGTTCAAGTAGTTCGCTGCCTTCAATCCCTAGCCAAAGTAGCTCCTCTTCCAGCCAGAGTGCGCCCAGTCTTCCTTCTCCCCCCTCCAGCCAAAGTGGACAGCAGAGCAGTTCCCCAGGAAGTCAGTCCTCAGCGAATTCAAGTAACGCGGGCCAACAGGCTGGGCAAGAAGGCAGGGATGGTTCGAGCCCCGCGGCTCAGGGCGCCCAGCAGGGTAGTCAATCGACAGGCAGTGCAGCCGGATCAACTCCAGCAGGCACACTAGGTAACAGCCCTGGTCAGGCAGCGGGCTCTCAGGCTCGATTGCCAAGCGGGGGAAATCAGACTGGTAGCACCGGCAGAGACGGATCTACTGGTGACCTCGATGGTGGCGCAAGCCCGGCATCTGGTGGCGGATTAGGTCGCCCAAGTGGTGATTATAGTCTAGATACTCTCCCGGATGGAGTGTTAAGTGGAGGCTCAGGCAGTCAAGGTTCGAATGGCCAGGCCAGTTCGGGAAATGGAGATGGCGCAGTGCAACCCAGTGGCAATGGCGCGATGACGGCGCAGGAACGCGGACAAGTATTGGATGAACGACTTCGCCGCGGCTACGAAACATTCGACGGGTTTATTCTCGGTGAGAGGGAGCGGGCGCAGGCAGAGAGTAATGCGGCTGGATCAGCGGCCATCGGCGGTGCAGCTGGCGGCGGTGGTGGAAGCAGTTCCTCACAACCACAGACAATGCCCGAATCAGGTGCTTTTCCCTCTGCAGTATTGGCATCCACACTACCGCCTGGAGCATCTAGCTCGCCACCTCCTGAGTCGTTTCCCGCGCCTGAAGATATTCCGAATGGCCGCGATGACGATGTTGTAGCGAGGCAGCTTCGTGAGGCGGCTATGAGTGAGTCTGATCCACAATTGCGTGAAGCCCTCTGGCAGGAATATAGAAATTACACGGGTTTAGGTGAAGATCAATGAGAGCGATGACAGTTTTAACAGTACAGCAGGCAAAGAAATTAGTGGGTGCAGGGCTGCTAGCGCTTATGTTGACGGCTTGTAATTCATACACTGTTAAGACCACCAGTTACACGCCGATCATCCAAGATAGTCAGGATGTGCCTGAAGATTTACTCCTCGATGTTGGCGTCGCGGTGTTCGACCCGGGCATAGATGAAATTGATAAACGTGACGAAGAAACCACTAATCATGAAATCCGCGTAGCCGAGTCGCGCTATGCACCCTTTCTCTTGGCGGAAACACTGCAGCGTTCGGCTAACTGGGGCATCGTGCGTTTGATGCCCAATAACGAAAGCCCAATGGATGTTGTAATAAATGGCACTATCTTGCAGTCAGATGGCGAGGCCATGAAGATTCGTATCGAGGTGACTGATTCGAGCGGCCGTGAGTGGTACACCAAAGTTTATTCTGAGTTGATTAGCCAGTTCAGCTACGAGCCGTCGCAGCGGCAGAAAGCCGACCCATTTCAGGTTATTTACAACAAGATCGCTAATGATTTATTGGAATATAGAAAGCGTAATTTAACAAACCAGCAGATAGTAGAGGTTCGCACCATATCCGAATTGTTGTTTGCCCGCCGATTTTCGCCGGAGGTATTCGATGCGTATTTATCGACAAATCGTCAGGGTAATCTGGTGATAACCGCTCTCCCAGCCGAAACTGATCCAGTCTTGCAAAGAGTGCGCGACATTAGAGAACGGGACTTCATGTTTATTGACACCGTTCAGGATTACTACGCTACCTATGTTAGGCAGATGCGCTTACCTTATGACACATGGCGGGCATTGAGCTACGACGAAACTATTGAGCTTAGAGAGCTAAGAGCATCTGCCAACCGCCGATTTGTTGCGGGAGCGGCGGCGGTTTTAGGTGGCCTGGCAGCAGCGACTGGCGGTGGAAATTATGCGACACAAACCGGGGGTGCAATTGGTGTGGGTGCGGGAGCGTACCTGATTAAGAGTGGATTCGACAAACGAGCCGAAGCAAAATTACACTCGGATGCGTTACAAGAACTGGGCGAGTCACTAGAGAACGAAGTTGCCCCRCGYGTATTTAGTCTGGACGATCGTACTATCACACTCACGGGGTCAGTCGAAGAGCAGTATGCCCAATGGAAAGAAGTTCTGGCAGATATTTACGCGTCAGAAGTAGGTGATATTTAATCGSTTCATCCRCCATAGYGGRTCTCCCCACGAACAGAATGCACTATGCTAGATAAAGATGTCGACAAGATTGACTCTGTTAATTTTGATCACAATGATAACTCAGTATTTCGAGATCAGGCTGCTAATCAACAAGTCGAGAAACCTGCGCCCTGGATTTGGTTTGGCCTTGGCGGCCTGTTGTTGCTTGCCCTATTGGTCATCTTTGTTCTCCCCTCCATTGTTTCCGAATACGAATTGCCCTTGGAGCGGCGAGTCGATTTGCTTGATACCCCCGTTGGCGWAACTGTAGCGAGTAATGYAAATGCGATCTCTCCCTTCGAGGAGGCACAACGCGCCTTGCAGCGAAAGGGAGCGCAGGATGTGCTTGCCGAGTTATTGACCTATCAGACTGAATTAGATGCGCTGGATGTAGTCGTTTGGGGGCAGCAAGCCTATGAGGCTTCCTTGGAGCAGGCCAGTATTGGCGATGAGTATTATCGGACGCAGGACTTTCTATTGGCCAGCGAGTCCTACGAGACTGGCCGCGATGGTTTGAGCAGTCTAATCGATTCGACTCCCGCAGTTCTCGAGCAGACTCTTATAGAGGCAGAGCGGGCGCTGATCAACCTAGACTCAGCAGATGCACTTACAAAGTATACCCTAGCGTTGCTGTTCGATCCGGAAAACGAATTGGCACAGATAGGCGAGCAACGCGCGCTAACCTTGGACAAGGTCAGTGACCTGTTGAGAGAGGCTAACGACTTAGTCGAGGATGGTGAGTTACAGCAGGCTCTAGCGGATTACCGCGCCGTGTTAGATTTGGATAGCTACAACACGGACGCCGCGGAGAAAGTTGCGGTAGTCTCCCAACTTATTACCGAGAACGAATTTGCCCAAATCATGTCGAGTGGTTATTCGTTGCTGCAACAAGGTGAGCCCGAACAGGCAGTAGCTGTATTTCAGAGAGCCTTGCGACTTGGCATTAAGCAGAATGAAGCCCAAGCTGCAATCAACCAAACCGAGAACGAGATTGCGAATACTGAAATCAATCGCCTAAGTGGGCTGGTTACAACGGCGCAGCAGAACGAGCAATGGCAGGAGGCGGTCGATCAATACGACAATGTCCTCGCTATCGATAGCAATTTATTGTTTGCAATTGATGGCCGCGACTACGCAGACAAGCGAGCGAGATTAGATCAATTGCTGGTGGAGGCAATAGACAATCCGGAACGATTTTCTGAGGATGAAGTTTTTGAAGAGACGCGCCTATCGTATTTCATTGGTCGGGATATTGAGAGTCCCGGGCCTAGGCTCGCAGAGCAGTTAGATGAGCTGGAAGCTTTCTTGGAATATTCGCTGGTACCAATAGACATCTCCTTTAGATCAGACAACCAGACCGAAGTTACACTGCTAAGAATTGAGGAGTTGGGAATGTTTGAGCAAACGTTCCTYTCGCTGAAGCCGGGCCGCTATGTTGTTATAGGAAAACGTAGCGGCTACAGAGAAGTTCGCGAGGAGTTTACTGTGGGCTTTGGCCTYACCCCCGAGACTGTCATCGTTCAATGCGAYGAGCGTATCGTTTCTTCAAGCAGGCGATAATYAATGAGTAACAGTGATGAAATAGAAGATGTTAATGGGGCARCTGACCCTATCACACCTATAGACTTCACTCCRCACAGTGAAGAGTCTCAAGCTTTTTCTTACAAATTTAAATGGTTRCACGTRGTGGTGGCCAGYTTTCTTCTCGTATCKTTATCGACAGGATGGTTTGTGCTAACTGCTCGATCTGTGTTCGTGGAGGTNGACCCTATTACCGCACARATAAGTATCGATACTGGCACTAGCTTCAAGCTGGGTCAGCGCTATCTCATGCGTACGGGCTCCTATCAGCTTACGCTGCAAAATGAGGGTTATCACGAGACAGTCACTCGTCTATTGGTGAGCCGGGAACAATCGCAGACGCATCCATTCGTGATGCGCAAGCTCCCAGGAATTATTAGCTTCGATAGCACAACTATTTCCCAGGCAAGGATCAGAATCGACGGTGTCGATATTGGACTAACACCCTTAGTGAATGTAGAGGTGGAGCCGGGTGAACATCAGCTATCAATTTCCAAAGACCGATACCTTGATTTTGGCGAGGCAATTTATATTGAAGGAAGAACTGTTAAGCAGAGCTTTTCGGCTAGTTTAGAGCCAGCGTGGGCGACTGTGAGCTTGACTACTACACCTAGCGGAGCGGATGTCTTGGTGGATGGAGAGCTTGTCGGTAGCACGCCGATAAATGTCGAAATTATCCAAGGACAGCGCGAGCTTGTCCTAAAGCTTGCAGGACATAAGGCCTGGCAGGAAGRATTCGATGTGCTTGCTGGYGAAGAYTTTTCTGTRCCGTTGGTTGAGCTTACGCCCGCCGACGGGCTGTTGTTYATCCAATCGAATCCTACGGCKGCAAGCGTRACAATTGGGGGCGAATTTAAGGGCCTTACTCCGCTAGAAGTRGCACTGTCTCCRGGCCAGAGTCATGAACTCACCTTCTTTAAGAACGGYTAYAACTCGAATTCGCTCTCGATCCGAACGCAGGCGAACGAAGAGCGAGAATTAACTATAGATYTAGAGCCGATATTGATGACAGTCAGTGTCAGGGCTCAACCTGACGACGCCGAACTCTATGTAGATGGCGAGTTTAGGGGGCTAGCAAATCAAACCATCGAATTGATGGCGGCAAGCCAGCAGATCGAAATTCGCAAGGCCGGCTTTATTCCCTATTCAACTGAATTCACTTCCCGCCCAGGATTGGAACAAATAATCAGTGTTTCTCTTAAGTCTTTGGAGCAGGCGCGTTTGGAACAAATTAAGCCGGTTATTGTGTCGGCGGCAGGGCAGGCGCTTAAATTGTTTTATCCAGGTGCTTTTACCATGGGCGCCTCGCGACGTGAGGCGGGTAGAAGGCCGAATGAAAATCTTCGCGACATCAAGTTAGAAAGGCTCTTCTATCTGGGTAATCGTGAGGTTACTAATGCTGAATTCAGACTATTCAATGACCAACATAGCTCTGGAACTTTAGAGGGGCTAACTCTCGACAACGAGGCGCAACCTGTTGTCAGAATTACTTGGACCCAGGCAGCGCTGTTCTGCAATTGGTTGAGTGACCAGGAATCATTACCGCATTTCTATGAGGTCGTAGGCGAGGCTGTAGTTGGCTTCAATGCTGAGTCTAGCGGATTTCGCTTGCCCACCGAGGCAGAGTGGGCCTGGGCAGCGAGAACCGATGGCAGCGGAAATCAGCTTAAGTATTCTTGGGGGGGCACGCTTCCTCCAGCAGAAAATTCGGGAAATTTCGCGGACATAAGTGCTCAGTCCTATCTCGGACAAATAATGTTCGATTACAACGACGGCTATCTCGCTACTGCGCCGGTCGCAACATTCGATGCGAATCACTACGAACTCTATGATATGTCGGGTAACGTCTCAGAATGGGTGCATGATTTTTACGGTGCAGTGGGCGCTATCGGTGGAGTCGAAATTGATCCGCTTGGGCCTAGGACAGGTCAGTTTCATACAATTAGAGGCTCCAGCTGGGCGCACGGCTCGGTAACTGAACTGCGCCTGTCATTTCGCGACTTCGGCATCGATGTACGCGACGATGTCGGTTTTCGAATAGCGCGTTATTTGGAAGAATAGGACTATGCGTAATCTACTTTTGTTTACATTGTTAAGTTTCTGCCAATTTGTAAACGCGGCAGAGAATGACCCGTCAGCTCAAGATTCAGATCTGCAAGAGGTGGCACAAGTCGAGCCAGATTCTAGCATCGAGTCTCAAGAAGGCGGCAGCGATTTAAGCGCCGCCGAAATTTCAGATACAAACGAAGATAAAGAAGAATCGTTGGTGCGCTTTATCCCGACCGAGGAAATTTCACAGGACTTCGGCGTTTCTTTTCCCGTCGATATTTAGAAAAGCAAAGCAAGAAAGCTAAGGAATTAGTATGAAGCAAAGGCTGTTATCGGAAGCACTCTATCAAATTGCCGCACTAATTATTGCGGTGATCGTTGTTCATGCAGCATACGTTGCAGTGATACGGCCTAACGCCGAYTTGATCCAACAGCAGCAGAATGTGTTACAGGAAACAGACCCCAACTTCGTACCGGAACGTTCAATCTATATTATCTTGCGTGATTTCGAACAAGAAACATGCATAATTTTATTGCTTTGGGCTCTCGCGATGCTGGGTATGAAGGTCCAGCAGACACTGCGAGAGAGAGCRCTGCTAGATAGAACYTTGATAAATATATCTGATGGCATGAGTATATTGCCCGAGGATGCACGTAAATATGCGCGCTCACTGCAGGCGTTGCCAGAAAGGGARCGTCAATWTCTCTTRCCKAGGGCTTTACTCGCGGGTCTGCATAGATTTCAGTCCACTAAGAATATTCAAGATGTTGCCACCACCATCAAAGTCACTTGCGATACCGARGCAGATCGAATGGAAACGGAGATGTCGATTGTTCGYTATATCGCTTGGGCGATTCCTTCGAYTGGATTCCTTGGTACAGTTCGTGGAATTGGCACGGCACTGGGTCAGGCGTATCAAGCTGTGAGCGGGGATATCGTGGGTGTTACTACTAGYYTGGGTGTGGCTTTTAATTCAACCTTCGTTGCACTTGTGGTTAGCATCCTGTTGATGTTCGTACTTCATCAATTACAACTGATTCAAGATAGGTTGGTATTTGATTGTCAGACTTACTGTGACGAGAAAATGTTGAGACATTTACAAGTACCARCAGARAGAGATGTTAAATAATGAGTTTGAAAGTTATCGAATTAAACGAWAACGCCTTACGTGTTGGCGATGAGTCCGGAATTCTTGTTGAGAGTCCGGGSTTTGCGTTGGCTGTTGATAAGCAGATACAGCTGGGAGAYGTCGCGAAACAACAGGCGCGGATACATCCAACCAGTAGTTATAATAAATACCTGCATGAATTGAGTTTGGATCCGATAAGCCAAGCGATTGGCATTCGTCACTTCGCCGATATCGCTTACGCACATCTACTGCATTTAGCAGAAGAAGGTGGCGTCGATGCGGATGTGATCTTTGCGGTGCCTGGAAATTTCACCAGAGCGCAACTGGCTATTCTATTAGGGCTCGCAAAGCAGAGTCCCTTTCAGGCAGTTGGTATGGTGGACTCGGCGCTCGCTGCGGCCCACGCGGCCACCCATACTGGATCTCTCATCTATGCTGAGATGCAGTTGCACCAAGTAGTTCTCACGAAAATTGTCGCGGGTCAGGATAGTCTACARCGTGAWTCGGTGATCCAAATYCCCGGYGTGGGYAGTCAAAAYTTCATGGACCTTATGATGCAATTGRCKACAGGYTTGTTTATYGAACAGTGTCGATTCAATCCGCAACATGATGCGGAATCAGAGCAACAACTCTATAACGCGYTACCGTTTTGGTTAGAAAACRATGACAAGGATCAAAACAGTCTATTRCTCGAGTTAAAAGTCAACACGGCGGTGCACACAGCRAAGATGCCGCGTGAAAGCCTGATYAACAAYCTTTCCAGAYACTACAAGAGCATCTGTCAGCAAGTTRCTGAACTVGYGGTGGACGGAGATWGCAAACTACTCTTAAGCCCCGATTTTGCAGACYTACCTGGCTTTCGTTCGTTCCTGGGCGAGAGYATTGAATTGGAGGTGCTTCCTGTCGATGCAATTAGCAGGGCCGTTATTCTGAATCGGAACAGCATCGTAAGCGGTGATGATCAGATCCAATTGATTACTTCGCTACCTAAAGTTGCAAATCCGGCGAAGAYGGGCAGTCMATCYAAYCCTATTGCAGCGGAACCTGAAGCGAAAAAAGCGACGCATGTGCTAGTCGGCAGTACCGCGATTCCGTTGGGTTCTATAAATCTGCCGGAGCTTGGACGAATAGAAAAACACGAAGACAGGTTCTACTTAGATAGTGGAAAGATAGAGTTCTTGTTGAATCAACATACGGTTTCTGGAAAACACGAGCTTGGTCTGGGCGACTTAATTCAGTCCAGTGAAGATAGCGAGACGATTAGACTAATACAGGTAAGCAATGTCTAGCAGTAAAGAAAGACGCAGGGACTTAAACCCCGTCAGCCTGGCATTCCTAGATGTCATGTTCTGCGGGTTTGGTGCGGTGATCTTGATTTTCCTAATTCTCGATCATAACAGTACTGTGACTATCTCGGAGCAAAATCCTGATCTGGCCGCCGAGATAAATTTGCTTAGAGAAGAGGTTAAGGACGGTGAGTTAGGTTTGGTTGAACTGCGCAATATATTCTCGGATGTGAGTTTCGAAATGGTCACTGCCGAGGGTTTAGCACGACAGATACAAGAGCAGCTACAAACGTTTCTGCAAGAGCTGGCGGCTTTGGAAAATTCTTCGGTAGCAACCGAAGAAAGCATTGAGAAATTACGCGCAGACGTGGAAGCCCTAGAAGAGGAACTACTGCGCTTGCAGGCGAGCGCCTTCGAGCAGGAAGGCAACAGCGTGCGGCAATTTCTAGGAGACGGAAATCGGCAGTATTTATCTGGTCTATTTTTGGGGGGGCAGCGGATTCTAATATTAGTAGACAGCTCTGCAAGTATGCTCGATAGCACGCTGGTGAATATTATTCGTACTCGCAATATGTCGGACGATCGCAAGAAGCAGGCCCCGAAGTGGCAACGAGTTGTTAAAACTGTAGACTGGATTAGCACACAATTGCCAATTACGAGTCGCTATCAAATTTGGGAATTTAACGAAAATCTCGAATCGGTATTGGGCGGCTCTCTCGACAGCTGGCAGGAAGTCGCAGACCGAGACGGATTAAACGCTGCAATCGAAAACGTGAAAGAAATCGTGCCTGCGAATGGTACAAACATGGAACAAGTCTTTAGGGCTGTAGCAAACATGTCACCGAGGCCGGACAATATTTTCTTGATCACAGATGGTTTGCCCACTCTAAGTGATCGCGGCTCGAACAATACGCTGGTCACGCCCTCCGAGCGGATGGAGCTTTACGAAGAAGCTTTGGAAGAATTACCGCAGGGCATACCGGTTAATATCGTGCTGCTGCCTTTGGAAGGAGACCCGAGCGCAGCCGCTGCTTTCTGGCAACTTGCTCAGTACACACAAGGTTCGTTTATAACGCCTTCTAAGGATTGGCCATGAGACGCAAACGCGGGGAAACAGATTCTTTTTCAGTATCTTTCCTAGACGTGGCTGCCTGTGGCTTCGGTGCAATGATTATCTTGTTGATGATCACAAAATCCGGCGAGCCGATTTCCATCGATTTCGTGGATGTGCCTCCACAGGGAGCAATCGCTGAACTGCAGGAACAGCTGTTTGCCATTCGTGGCGAAACCACAATCTTTAACCGTGACTTGAATGCTAAGCACGAGCAGCTCTCTGCTATGAAGGACCGTATCGCCCGGCTGCAGAGAGATCTGGATGATGCAAAGGGGCGTTTCCAGACCTCGAACCAGTTATCGGTCGAGATCACTGACGAGGTAGGCCGCCTCGCGATTGCACAACAAAGTATGACGGAAGAGATGGAGCGCCTGCTCGCGAATAGCAGCGCACCGGAGAACAATGCGATAGGCGGGATACCGATAGATAGCGAATACATTATTTTTGTGATCGACACCTCGGGAAGTATGTATGGCAATGCTTGGAACAAGATGCTCGGTGTTATTGAAGACACGCTAAATGTCTACCCTGAGGTGAAGGGAATCCAGATTATGAACGACATGGGCGACTATATGTTCGGCTCTTATCGCGGTAAGTGGATCCCTGATACACCGGGTCGTCGCAGTACTATTCTGTCTACGCTGCGTACTTGGAATCCCTTTAGCAACAGTAGCCCTGTGGAAGGAGTGACACGCGCGATTAATACTTTCTACGAGCCAGGTAAAAAAATTAGTATCTATGTAATTGGTGATGATTTTCAGCCTGGCGGGTCTATTCAGGACGTACTACAGACTATTGATCGCATTAACGTGGAAGACGAGAATGGAGATAGGCTGGTGCGCATTCACGGCATAGGTTTCCCGGTGATTTTCTCCAATCCGAGGCAATATAGGCAGAGCGTTTATCGGTATTCAACTCTAATGCGAGAGATGACGCAGCGAAATGGTGGTACATTCGTAGGTCTGAATGATTTTCAGTGATTTGCTAAGAACAAGGTTAATGATGCGTAAAGTGAGTGGGTCAATGAGGGCTAGGGTGAGAACCGTACTGATACTAGTTGCAGCATTCTACCTGACTGCCTGCGGCGTGAGTAACGTAGTTATCAAGGGAAGCTTCCCGACGCCCAATATCAATAAGTTGCCCCTGAGCATTGCAGTCTACTATGACGCTGCACTTACAGAATTTGCCTACATCGAATATTCCGAAACGGGGAGCGAAGAATACAATATTGCCAGYGGACAATCCCACATCGAGCTTTTTAGCACCGTATTGCCCGCTATGTTTGACGAGATAATAGTGGTCGATTCGATCGAAGAGGCGGAGGCTTTGGGTGTCGATGCGATTTTCGCTCCAATCATAGAAGAGTTCCAACTGGCYYTGCCCTCCAAGACYAAGCTYGATGTCTTTGAGRTTTGGATTAAATACAATATGCGATTGATGACGGCAGAMGGTGRYTATATCGCGGACTGGGTACTGACTTCGTACGGTAAGACCCCGACWGAGTCGCTACGATCGGTAGARGCCGCCATCAATGCGGCGGCGATAGTTGCGCTTCGCGACCTGGCTTCGAGTTTTTCTCTAGGCTTCACACAGGTTCCGGAAGTAAAGGACTGGTTAAATACGTTGTAGTGAAAAAAGAGCCGTACTTGAGTCGATCGGCACGAGGACTATCATGAAGCACTCTATAGGAAGAAATGGAACTGGCCTTGCCTTATTATTTTTGGTTTCGCTTGTCTCCTGCACCACTACGACCATTGATGAATTTCGCCAAGGTGAAACCGGTATAGAGGGTCACGAGTCGGTAGTTATTCTCGGGCGACGACAGGCTAGTGACTACGAGACGCGTTCCGAATTTGTGGAATGTGTCGGCGAGCGGATGACCCGGGGCGAGAATTCAATCACTATCGTTCCTGAACAAGAATTTGTTGATGCTATGTTTCCTTGGTTCGAACCCAGAACTGCGCCTTTGCGCACTCGTGATCTAGAACGTCTGATGACCGAAGCAGTTGTCGCGGATAGGATGACTGAGTTTGGAGTGCGTTACATAGTTTGGTTAGATGGATTTACCGAAACAACGGACCGCAGCGGATCGATATCTTGCACAATCGGCCCCGGCGGCGCGGGTTGCTTTGGTTTCGGGTCATGGGAGGATGACGCCAACTTCGATGCTCGGATTTGGGATGTAAGCTCCCTATCTAACGTAGGCACCATAAGTACAGATGCAACAGGTCAGTCTTATCTACCGGCATTCATTATTCCAATACCGCTAATAGCTAGGGTTGAGGCCAATGCCTGCTCGCGTCTCGCAGATCAGCTTAAAGAATTTGTACACGGTAGTTGATTGGCGGCTACCTGCTTACGCGCTCAATGCGTTAAATAATAGATAGAGATTGTATAAGAAGTATAGGCACTATCTTCGAAGCATAGAAATACTATTAGAAGTACAGAGAATACATTGAACGTAGAAAGAAGTGGCACACTGATAAATCTRGCTGTAACAAGCTTGACGGAATCATTTACTCTGGCAAATAGAATCCCAAAGGCAGCCGTCTTAGCTTGTGTATTCTGCCTGACTCCTTTTCTTACRTCCTGCGCGATCAATCCTGCTACCGGYAGTCCCAATCTAGTTCTCATGTCAGAGAAGCGGGAGAAAGAGATTGGATTAGAAGAGCATGAGAAAGTTCTTTCCAGCATGCCTTTGTATGAAGATGAAGCCCTGYTAGCTTATGTCCGTGAAGTGGGTAATAAGGCGGCAGCAGTTAGCCATCGCCCTGATCTAGAATATACATTCAATATAATTGATAGCCCAGARATMAATGCCTTTGCACTGCCCGGTGGTTATGTCTATGTAAATCGCGGCTTGCTTACATTTATGAATTCGGAGGCAGAATTAKMCGCTGTGCTTTCYCATGAGATTGGGCACATTACGGCGAGGCATGCKGTYCAGCAACAGGCGCGTGGGCGTATYGCACAAACAGCGGCAACGGTTGGYGGTTTCGTCACTGCGGTGGCAACCGGYAGTGGCTATGTTGGTAGTCAAATTAGCGAAGTAGCCTCAATTTGGGCRCAGACCGGCTTAAGTGGATTTAGCCGAGARCATGAACTTGAGGCMGATAGCCTTGCAGCCGAATATTTAGTTAAGGCRGGCTATGACCCAGCCGCGATGATCGATGTAATTAGTGTGCTTAAAAATCAGGAAGACTTTAATCGATTAGTGTCGAAAACAAGTGGAGGTTATCACGGCTTATTTGCTACTCATCCACGTAATGATAAGCGGCTGCAACAGGCAATAGCCCAAGTGGGCAGCATCTCTGGCAATGAAATTACCGAGACAGATAACACAAAATTCAGAGAGAGTCTTGATGGGCTTGTAATAGGTCAGAGCCAAGCTTCGCAAGCTACCGATTCGCGCAACCGTTACTATCAGGCCTTACTTGGCTACACCGTCGTGTTCCCTGACGAATGGCAAATAAATGAAACCACCACTACCGTAACTGCCACCAATGCCGAGATGGGTTCCATATATATCGAGGTGCAGCGCATACAAGAGAATGTAGAGCCACGTGTATTTATCAGAGACGAGATGGGGATAGACGCTCTGCAAAAATCAGAGAAGCTCGAGCAGTATCGACTTCGAGGCCACACCGGCGTAACAGTGTCGCCGGAGACTGGTAACACTGTAAGAATTGCTGCGATCTATCTGGGGCCGAGGGTATTCATCTTTCGGGCGGAGATAACCGATACTGAAGAGGCAGATGAAATTGATGAACAGCTGCTTGCCTCTATCCGCACGTTCAGAGCAAT
>JAESUV010000216.1 GCA_016762975.1 Gammaproteobacteria bacterium
TATCGCCGCAGTATTGGAAAATAAAGGCGTGGTTGACCTGTCAAAACCGGTAGCTTTTTATGTGCCGGAACTGGCAGCTAGTGGATATGGCGAAGAGACTCTGCGCCGACTTATGGATATGCGAGATGGGACCAATTATACGGAGACCTATGCGGATATTAATTCTACGGTACAAATATCCGACTGTTCGGCCGGTTTTTATGGAGGGAAGGCATGTCCCGAAACTTACCCAGAAACGGTCTATGAGGTTTTAGAGTCTGTCGGTCGTGATGAAAGCATCGCTAACTTGTTTAACTATAAATCAGGAAATACGGATGCAGTGGCATGGGCGCTTGAAGTGGCGAGCGGGGAAAAACTGTCTACATTAGTTGAAGAGAATTTATGGAAAGCCATGGGCGCTGAACACAATTCCTCTATAACGGTTGATATGGGTGGTTTTGAATATGCCAACGGAGGAATGAGCGCTACATTACGGGATATGGGACGCTTTGGACAATTGATGCTAGAGAATGGTCTGTTGCGTGATCAGCAAATAATTCCGATAAAGCATATTTCTGATATCAAGGAGCATTTAGAGGAGCCGGGCTGGATAAAAGGTGATAGGGCCGATGGGTTTTTCTACCGTTCATTTTTCTGGGGAAGTGGCGGTGATAACAGTGATTTTATGGCGGCCGGGATTCATGGTCAGCGTGTATATATATCGCCTAGTAGCAATATGGTTGTTGTATTATTTTCCAGTTGGCCTACAGCAGGCGGAAACGGAACGGATCATGGCTGGCAACAATCTCTTGACCTGATTAGCGCAATGATTGAAAAATACACGCCTTGATAATTTCRATCATTTGCTRCGTAAGCTGTTCCTAAGMGTATTTGAAACAGKTYGAAGAATTTCTTTGTGWCATAGAATAAAAAGARSGGAGGRTCTATGCGCCTACGCCAYGTTRCTCATCAGTTATKCCTATTGTTGTTCATCAAYTTCGCTCAGGCACAGCCTGRTTTTCAAGGTAGTGCTGAAGAYAATRCRGCACACCCCGGYTCYAYCGTCTTCCAACAAAACTGTAGTTCATGCCACCTTGCTGCAGAAGTGSTGGCTGCCGATCAAMTAGCTCCAACAGTCGAAAGCCTTCAAACACTGACAGCCGCCTCACTTGAATTCGCGATCAACGAAGGAGTGATGTACGGGCAGGCTTCTGTCCTATCGAACGAAGAGAAGGCCTTAGTCGTCGATTATCTGGCGGCTGAAGAAGATGATTCGTGGCTGGCGGACACGATGTGTGCGCCAGGCAACAGATCTGTTGATTTGAGCCAGGCCGTTCATCTTGAAAGGTTCGGTGTCGAGTTAGGCAGCAGTCGCAATATGAGCCCTGAACAAGCTGGATTGCAGACTGACGACATGGCAAATCTGCAGCTGCGTTGGGCGCTTGCCTTTCCAGATGTAAGTGCGCTACGCGCTTCGCCGGTCGTGGTGGGTTCGACACTCTTCTTCTCCGCAACCGGTTCGAGAAAAGTCTTGGCTCTGGACGCTGCGACTGGCTGCGCTAAGTGGGCGTTCGATTCTCCTACGCGACTGCGCTCGTCACTGACCTACGGTGCACTGGGCGAGGGTGGGCCGAATGCCATTATCTTCGGAGATGGTGAGGGTTTTGTCTACGCGCTGGATGCTGAAAACGGCGCGCAGATCTGGGTTAGTGATGTTCGCAGCCACGGGCGCGGCGTGCGGCTTACTGGGGCGATGACATTGTATGAGGACAAGATTTTCGTACCGGTCTCTGCATCGGGTGTTTCGCAGGGCGGTACAGCTACGTTTGAGTGCTGTGTGGGCCACGGTGAGATCGTGACGCTGGATGCGGCAACTGGCGAGATTGAATGGATATACCACACGATGCAGGAGGCTGAATATACGGGCGAAGTGAGTTCTATTGGTGTGCGGCTAAGAGGCCCATCCGGCGCACCAATCTGGACGACGCCAACGGTAGATGCAAAACGCAATACTGTCTATGTGACGACGGGTGAAAACACCTCGCACCCCGCTACTGATACCAGCGATGCAATCATTGCCTTGGACATCGACACGGGAGTTGAGAAATGGRYGTTTCAAGGCATGGYGCACGATGTGTGGAAYGCAGCCTGYGGTCGAGTRCAGGGTCCGAATTGCCCCAATCAGGCACCGAGYACGCTGGCAGACAAGGACTTCGGCGGCTCTGCAGTCTTAGTTGAGCGAGAGGGGGGTGACATTTTGTTAGCAGGGCAGAAATCGGGTGACCTGTGGGCGCTTAATCCGGACACCGGTGCCTTACTTTGGAACCAGCGTATTGGAAGCGGCAGTACTCTCGGAGGAAACCATTGGGGAATCGCTACCGATGGTGAGCGCGTCTTCCATCCGATCAACGACCCTGGCGCAGCGAGAGGCACCTATGTACCGCAGCCAGGCATGTACAGTTTTTTCGTGGGCACGGGCGAACCGAGTTGGAACTTCAAAGTTGAGGCAGATTGCGCGAATCGTTCCGAGCGTCTGCGCAATTGTGACTCCCGAATGGGTTTATCGGCGACTCCCTTACTAATTGATGGTGCGCTAGTCAGCGCAGGAGTGGATGGCCGGCTCTATATCTTCGACAAAGAAAGCGGAGATATTCTTTTCCAGTACGACACTGTGAAGGAATACGCAACGGTGAATGGTGTGCCAGGCTTTGGCGGCGCTATAGATAGCCATTCAATTGCAGCTGGAGGTGGAATGCTTTTTATTGGGTCGGGGTATGGCCGCATGGGTGGAACGGCAGGCAATGTATTGCTCGCATTTTCGCCAAAGACAGCTGATTCGACGAAAGAGGTTTCGCTTGGAAAATCGCGTCAATAAGAGTAGCTTTTAGCGAGTCACTACAACGAATAAGAATGAGGAGGCACAATGAAGTACAGGCTAGCATCTGTTCTGGCTTTCACCGCCGCCAATGCGCTGTTGGCATCGACATTGCTTGCGCAAGAGTCAGAATTTCCACGCACTGAATATGGCCATCCCGACTTACAGGGCACCTATACCTTTCGCACACTCACTCCTCTTAATCGCCCGACTGAGCTCGCCGATAAAGCGACACTGACAGTGGAAGAAGCCGAGGAATGGGCTGCCTTCGAGAATCGGCGTCAGAACCGCGATCTCATCATCGACTCGGTAGGCGGGGCAGGTTATCCACCGGGCGTCATTTCCTATAACGAATTTTGGTATGAACGCGGTGTCGAGACGATTGCCGACCGCCGTACCTCGCTTATCTACGACCCGCCCAACGGCCGTCTTCCACAGCTGAACGCAGCAGGCCAGGTCAGGCGCGCGATGGTCGCTGAAAACAGACGATTGAGTCTCGGGCCAGAGGCGCGCACCCTCGCAGATCGTTGCCTGATGAGCAATGGAGCCGGGCCACCGATGGTGCCGGGTGCTTACAACAATAATATGCAATTGGTGCAGACCGAAGATCACATCGTGATCCTTAATGAGATGATTCACCGCGCACGCATTATTCGCTTGGACAGCGAGCATCACACGCGGCAGATTAAATGGGATGGAGATTCAGTTGCTCATTGGGAAGGTGATACCCTCGTAGTCCATACGCAGGATTTCTATTATTACCAGACTGCCCGAGGCGCATCTTCAAGCATGCGCGTGACGGAGCGGTTTACACGTGTCGATGAAAATACACTCGACTACGACTTTACCGTCGAAGACCCCCAGACATGGGATGTGTCTTGGTCAGCCAAAGTGCCAATGCGTAGAACCGACATGCCGATTTATGAGTATGCCTGCCATGAGGGAAATCATGGACTCGCGGGAATTCTTGCAGGGTGGCGCCGCTATGAAGCGGAGGGCATGAATGGCGATGGGACGCCACGAGTCTCTGATTCTCCCTCCGAATAAACTCCATATACGAAAGGGTCGGTTAAGCGCCGACCCTTTCGTAGCGCCCTTCGCTGTAAGTTAATCCCCCTTCTTCCAAAATTTGAGTGATTTGCAACATTTTGTGCTTTATCCGAAGTTTATTGAATTTCTCCGGCATTATTTGTCATGATAGGCGCCAGAATAACAAGTGACCACATAGTTCATCAGAGAGGCTCTACCATCATGTATAAACTGAACCGGCTAGCCGTATTGGCGCTAGCATTCTTTGCATCTAGTTCCGCGTTTTCCCAGCAGGGTAATGCCCGCGGGCCTATTGGCGAGAGTCCCTACAACGTCGTTTCTCTCTGGGCCGATCCCTTTGCTGAAGCGGGTTATGCCTTCGGCGGAAATTCGGGTGTCTTGGCCGAATCCGCGGACCGTATCATCATCGCCCAACGTGGCGAAACCGTTCTTCCTTATCCGCTACCCGATGATTTTCTGGGGTTTGCGGGTCATGTAGGCCTTAATGTATTAAGAGACACGGAGCGCCGCACTTGGAATAACTGTCTATTTGTAGTTAATGCAGACGGTGAACCTGTTGAAGTGTGGGATCATTTGGACTATCTGTGCGAAGGCTCGGCAGGCCCTGGTCCTCACCGAATCCGAATCAATCCCTACGATCCTGAAAAGCGCATTTGGTTGGTGAATGAGACATTTCACCAAATTTACGTGATTGCGAACGATGGCAGCGAAGTACTTGCGACCTACGGCGAGAAAAACGTGCCCGGAACCGACGGCACTCATTTTGGTCGGCCACAGGATGTCGCGTTTATGGAAGATGGTCGTATCCTTATCGCAGACGGGCTAGACAATAATCGCATCATGATTATGGATAGTGATATGAACTATCTTGGCGAGTTCGGCAGCGAAGGAAAAGGACCGGGTCAGACCACGACAATTCACTCGGTTGCAGTTGGACCTGAGGGACGTGTATTTGTTCTCGATCGCATTGGAAATCGGGTCAATCTCTGGCAAGCGACGGACGATCCAGTCGAATTTGAATTCATAAGATCGATTGGCGAGCTTACGTTACCCTTGGACATCATCGTCAATGAAGATGATTTTTGGATTACAGATTTAGGTCCACTGCGCTTTGTAAATTTTGATTTTGATGGCAACTTAAAATACACCTGGCTAGTACCACTAGAATTGCCGGATGGTTATATCGAAGTGCATTCTTTCAGTGTAGACCCTGATGGCAATTTATACGGTGGCGACAACCAATACGGCCGTACTCAGAAATTTGTACCAAAGCCTGGAGCGGATCCTGATTTATTAATCAATCCAGCTTGGAGTGCGCGTTAAGAAGCTATAAATTTTTAGAATAAAAAAACCGATCAAGTTTCCTTGGTCGGTTTTTTTATGGACAACTACTAGCGATAAGAGCAGCGGCTAGTTGTTCTCGATTTCTAAAGGTGCATAGTAACTGCCACCGGCTTCTTCTATCTGCTTTCGTCTGGCATTCCACTCGGGGCCAGCTGAACCGCCTTCTTCATACTGTAGGTCTTGCCTGAGATAGTTCCAACTATTTGGATCTAGCTCCTGCGCCATGGTCCAGTACTGCTCGGCTTTCACGTCATTGCCATTGGTAAAGTAATAACCCCCTAGGCGAAAGGCAGGCTGCGCACGCTCGGCTTCAGGAGTGCGTTGGAAAATACTCTCACGCACCTTGCTTCTATCCCAGACGTATTCGCTGTCGGCTCCCTTCGCTACCCAGTCACGCACGATAGGCACGTAGTCATTGGTACCCCATGCGCCATCAAAATGCTCTTTTGCATAGGTGCCCTCGTTGATGCGCATTATCGATCCTTCCTCATCGATCCAAACGCCGGAGGGTACATTGAGCAGGTTGTAGAGCGAACTGATCTGATGATTCACATCGATGATCGCTGTGTAGCTGACATTGGCATCGTCAAAGATTGAGCCAGCAGCTTCTTCACCGCCAGTGTCTTGCGCGGCAGAGATGATTTCAAAATTTTCGGACTTGAGTTCTTCGTAAATGGACTGCCACACGGGCACGTCAAATCTACATCCTCACCACGAGGCCCAAGTAAGCAATAGTACCTTTTTACCTCTAAAATCTGAGAGTCTAACTAGCTCGCCATCGCGACCCATCAATTCGAAATCGGGCGCTTCGCCACCGCGCAGAAAAGACTGACGCGTTACCGGCATAGTGCCAAAACTCCAGATACCGTCATTGTAATCCGTGACGTAGGCTTGCTGTAGTTTGTCCGCCAGTTCGGTCACATTGAACCATCCCTGACCGCCACGAGTAATAAACATGGCACTGTCTCTATCTTGTAGAACCGGGATGCACAATTCGTCCAGACAAGCCCCTTCAGGCTTGAGCACGAAATCGTTTACTCGGGTCAGGTCTTCGGGCTTAACCCAAAGATCGGTAGCGTCTGGTAGCGTTTGCTCCAGCTCTACCACCCGCTCGTTGTAGAGCACAGTAGCACTCTGGGCGTTGAGTACGCCGCTTATAAGCATGGCGGCTGCGACGCCGACTATGCTTCTTAGATTCTGCATGGTGTTCTCCTTAATCAGAGCGGAATTTGCCTCTGAACGACTGAGTTGGCCACCAAGTGTCGGCAGCGCGCTCAATATAGCAGCTGGTTTTGGTTGAGGGTATCGTAATCTATGGCGGACAGGAGGATTAGGTGATTGAATAGACAGGAGATTCAGGCACTATTTACGGGTCCCTCGATCGTAAGGTAGTCGCGGTGCTGGCTACTTTGCTCCAAATCGATGCGCTTGACAGACTCGCCTAACAAGGAAAAATCGATGAAAAAACAAATGAAGCCAATCGTAGTTGCCAGCTTCGCAATTGCTCTACTAGTGAACTCCGTAGGGACAGTGTCTCAGGAAACGGAGATGCGCTTGAACAAAGCGATAGCCTTGTTGGAGAATGATGAGCCGGCGTTCGGTCTCTTATCATTCGACTATTCACTTAACAATGCCCGGTCTCTTTCCAGGTCGGGTTTGGATTTTATCATCATCGATATGGAACACGCCCCTTTCGATGTTGAGAGGATTCGAGAGTTTTTGCTTGGTATGACCGATAAGCGCGCAATCCTTGAGAAGGGCAGCTTGCAGCCGAATGTAGTGCCATTTGTGCGCATCCCGGCAAGCGGTGGCGAGGATGTACTGTCACAGGTGAAGCAGGCACTAGACGTGGGAGCGTTCGGCATAATGTTCCCCTCGGTAAACAATGCGGACCAGGCCGAGATGGCGGTTCGGGCGAGCAGGTATCCACAGCTCAATGGCGTGGACGACTATGAGCCTAGAGGGTTACGTGGACGCAACCCATCGAACGCAGTCTGGTATTGGGGAATACGAGATTACACGGCAAAGGCAGATCTGTGGCCCCTAGATCCGAGTGGTGAGTTGCTTGCAATCATTCAGATTGAAACGCCCGAGGGAGTTGAAAACATCGAGGAGATTATTTCCGTACCAGGCACCGGCGTCATCTTTATTGGGCCATCTGATTTAAGCGCTGCGATGGGCTATGCCAATTCAGCGGCACCAGAAGTCGAAGCCGCTATTCAGACCGTGCTTAGCAGCTGTCTGGCTCACGATGTCCCCTGTGCTATTACCACAAACTCGCGCACCGTCGAGACGCGACTAGCGCAAGGTTTTCGATTTGTTACCGTCGGGCTAGATGGAGGCCTATCGACCGGCACCCAGGATGCTCTCAACCGTGGCCGCAATGCGAGTGGTCGTTAGTGTGTTGCGTTAGTACCTTGGCAGCTACCTTGGCGTAAGCTCGGTGCTACGCGTAACAAGGGTCAGAAATCCTTATCGGAGCGTGTGTATTGCGCCGCCGGCACTTTCAGCGTCAGCCTGATCGTGGGTTACGAGAATAGTGGGTAAGCCAGAGGCGCGCAATTTATCGAAAACTAGAGTCCTGATYTCTTCGCGTAGCTGAGTATCCAGCTTGGAAAAAGGCTCGTCCAGGAGAACTGCGTTAGGAGCAGAGAGTAATAATCGCAGCAACGCGACACGTGATGCYTGYCCACCGGAGAGAGTACCTGGRTCTCGATCATCGAACCCGGYGAGTCCTATATCATCGAGCCCTTCGCKGATTACGTGGCTCTTTTGCTGCGCATTTCTSGGYATGGCAAAGCGTAAATTYCCRGCGACTGAAAGGTGAGGAAATAGCAGAGGGTCCTGAAATAATAGKCCKAYMCGRCGGCGYTCAGCARCTAGTGAACAAATGTTCTCGCCATTGACTAGRACTGAWCCGCTGGATTCAAACACGGGCGCTAAGAATCCTGCTATATAGGCAAGTAACGAYGACTTGCCTGAACCAGATGGACCCATGACGGTGAGAATCTCTCCTGGACCTACACGGCAATTAATYTCAAGTAACTGTTTGCCGCCTAGYGAAATACKGACATTATTTAGTTCAAGAAKAGAATTACTCATTGTGTCTCGATCATCCCGCTGCGGTTTCGCCAAATAAATTTTGGAATAAAAAGAGCCATCATAAAGCCTAATATGGGTAATGAAAGTTGTACTATCGCCCAAACTGAAATTAAATTTCTATTCGCGCCGGACGTCAAAGCAACTGCTTCAGAGGTAATAGTCGTAATTCGCCCCGCTCCTAACAATTGAGTAGGTAAAAATAGACTTATGCTAATTGCCATGCCGATTGCTACAGCGGTTAGACACGGTGCGAGYAATAAAGGAATGCGGATTYGCCAGAATGATTTTAAYTGGCTCGCACCTAGCGTGGAGGCCACTTGTGTCCAGCGGGGGTCCAGTTGGCGATACGCCTCAGAGAGTGACAAGAAGACATAAGGCAGCACAAACAAGAGGTGGCCGAATATCACYAGGCTTARGTTCGCTTGCCACCCYGCAAACTCGGTCGCCACGATGATGCCAAACAGAAAGACGAGCTGCGGAATTAGTAAGGGCAGATATARCAACCACGAAGGGRCAGATCTACCCTTGCTAGACTGCCGYTCAGATTCGAGTATTGCCACTACTATTAKCAAKGCAAGCAGTGTGGAGCTAACACTGATTAGCACGGTRTTAAACAGTGGTGTCGATAGATCTGAAAGRCTGTTTGCCCAGTGTTGAATCGTCCAGGAAGAGGGCAGGGTAGAGGGATAGCGCCAGGGGCCAGCAAAAGCATTGCTTACTAGGGCGAGCAGGCTTCCTGCAATTACCATTAATACAATMGRCATCGCACTTCGTCCTATCGCAAACGCCAGCCTCTCTCCTGTGTGRCGGTTTCCTGTTGCCAACCAGAATCGCCAAAGCAGGCCGAAAAATTTCTCCAGCGCAAGCCAGATTACTACCGCTAGCAGGCTTGTTCCTAATTGTAATAGAGATCCGGCGGCGGCTAGAAAGCGAAGATTAAGATCGGGATCATTGAACCACGACAAAACCCTAACACTTAATGTAGGTGGAAGTGTCGGTCCGAGAATAAGTGCCACATCGACCGTGGCAGACGCGAATACTATGACCGCAATTACTGGTAGGCGAACCAATGGATACAGGCTGGGCGCAATTACCTTGAGCCAGGCTATCGTGGGCCGGTAACCCAGGGTTCGAGCAACTTCGATACGATGCCTAGGCTGGAGTTGGGGTAAAGCAGCTAAGGACATTAGCAGAAGAAATGGCACTTCTTTGACAATAAGCCCGAACAATAGAGAGAGCCCCCATGTGTCATTTACAATAAGAAGGTCCGGCGGCCGCTCCCAGCCGGTCAATTCTGGGGATATAATTCGGCTCAATAGTCCTGAGGGTGCAATTAAGAAGGCGAGCCCGAATGCTGCAGCAGCATGTGGAAATGAGAGCAAGGGAGAAACGAGACGGCGAATCCAGAGATCCAATCTGCTTCCCGTTGCACTAGCGAGATAGAGGAAAACTAGTGCCAGGGAAACTAGCGGTGTTAAGACCCCGGAGATTAGGCTTATCAATACACTTCGAGTTAGTCCCGGCACCTCTAAAAGGTCGCGCCATGCGTCTAGGGAGAATTCCGTACTTCCCAAGGGTGGGAAATAGCCAAAGGCCGGCAGGCTCGCAATGAGCGTGCCCAGCAGGATCGGTGCGGCTAGCAGGAAGATGAGACTATGGCTTGCCCAGCGTAGCATCGGTTATCTAGCGCTGTAGCGCTGGACCCATGCGCGCTCAAGGGCGGGTGTCCAAGAGGGGTGGGGTTCCTGCAGCTTACGGCTTAGCTCTTCTGGGGTAGCGGCTGCTAATTCAGATCTTTCTGCATCAAATTGCCGGCGGGTATCCGCGTCTAAATCTTCGATAGAAATTACCGTTGTGCTTCCCATATGGTCCGGATCGCTAGCTCTAGCTTGTGCTTCGATGGATAGAAGAAAATTAGCTGTGATCATTGCCGCCGCTTTGTGCTGCGCGTTATAGGGAATCGCGAGGAAACTGACATTGCCAATGGTGCCGCCTTGCAGCACGTAGGTTCGTACGCTCTCTGGCAGTTCGCCGGTGCGAACCGAGAGCAAGGCTTCATTTGGATTGAATGCTAGAGCCAGAGAGATGTCGCCGTCGCCCATGAGCCGTCTTAATTCAGCAGCAGAGCTGGGGAAGTATCTGCCCGCTCGCAGTAGAGTGGGATGAAGCGCGTCGAGGTAGTCCCACAATGAAGCGGTGACCCGCTGGAATTCATTATCTGTGACTGGGGCAAACAGTGCTGGGTCTTTGTTGGAGAGTTCGAGAACTGCCTGCTTGAGGAAAGTACTTCCCAGAAATGCCGGTGGGCGCGGATAGGTGAATTCCCCAGGGTTAGACGTAGACCAATCCAATATCGCCGCTATAGTCCGAGGGGGTTCTGCTAGCCACTGGCTGTCGTGATAGAAAACGAGTTGTGCTCGGGTCCATGGCGACTCTAGGCCATCAGTGGGAACGGTAAAGTCTTCGCGCATTTCGGGAAATCGATTTGCATTCACTAAACTGAAGTTGGGCTGCTCTTCCGCCCAAGGCCCGAACAGCAATTTGTTCTCCTTCAGTGCAGCAAAGTTCTCTCCGTTGATCCATAACAGATCGATGCTTCCATTCGTATCGTTGCCAGCCTGTCGTTCAGCAACTATCTTCGAGACGGCTTCGCTAATGTCAGCGACTTTCACATGTTGAAGGTTGATACCAAAGCGTTGATTTAGCGTCTCGCCAACCCAGCTAAGGTAACTATTTATTCTCGGCTCGCCGCCCCAGGCATTGAAGTAGACAGTTTCCCCTCGCGCTTGCTGCTCCAGTGCCGACCAATCTGTAATATCAATAGCTTGTGCCATTGTTAGTGAAGAGTGAGGCAATAGAACGAATAGAAGGAATATTCGAACAAGAGTAGATGGCGGCCTCAGCTGCGCCATTGATATCTCAAGATAGCTAGTGTCGAAATTGATTTATCCATTGGTAGCCAATACCCCCATGCGTTGAGCGCGACGATCGCGCCGCTTCTCTTCGAGAACTGCGCCCAATACCTCAACATGAAATTTATCGCAACCGATACAGAGGTTGCTGTAGCTCTCTCCATTAGGCGTTCTGGTTGACGATTCGGCTATGAATTTTTGTTCATCCCAGCCATGGGTTAAGCCCATGCGTTCGGGCTTCCCAGCATTGATAGCGTCTATAGCCGGTATGCCGGCTAAGTCGTCGAGAATCCCGACAAGAGGTTCTTCGGTAAGATTGCCTAGAGGGTTAGCGGTCTTTATGCAGCAGGGGTAAACATCACCAGTAGGGTCGATCGAAACTTCCGAACCCGCGTAGCCATGCTGCAAGAAGTTGAGCCCGCCGGACCAGGCGTTGCAGAAATTATCTTCGATCGTAGCCTTAGAAAGCCCATTCTCCCAGGCTCGACCGCGAGGCCAAAGCTTGCCGATCCAGGAATCTTCGCTCGCACCAAACATGCTGAAGATCGGACCCTTTTCTAATGCACGCTCGTCTCTTTCCCCATCGGCGTGTTTGATGCCTGCATCTTCTAGCATCGCCTTAATTTTTTCCGCGAGAGCATCTTTCTTGTCGCCTTCCATCCCCACATGAAAATCATCCATGCCGGATACGGAGATAGACCAGACATTGCGGCTCAATAACTCGTCAATAATTTTTGGCGTCAACAAGTCACCTGTGGTCTGCACCACCACTTTTATTCCGCCATTGTCGCGGTATTTTTCTTGTAACGCTTCTAGCACCGGGTAGAGGATTCGTTCGCGAACGGGTTCGGTCAGTACGTCACCACCGGACAAGATTATTTTCCCGGTCTTCTCGATATAGGCGTCAGGATCTGAAGAATTGCTGTTAGCCTCTAGAAAGGTCATACGTTCGGGGAGGTTGGCGATAATCTGCGGAAAATTCGTCTCTGCCTCAACGACTACAGCTTCGAGTTCGTCCCTGATGTACGGTCGAAAGCGAGATTCATAGCAATGCTTGCAGCGGCGATGACAATGCCAGCAGAGCACGTAGTAAATGGATTCCATCTATTTCTCTTATCCCCGATTATTTCTCACTACATTACTAGGTAGTCAATTGCTCGAATAAGACCAGCGTATGGTGTAATACTTTCAGTAGAATTTGTAAACGGCACACCCTGGTTGCGAAAACACAAGGGAATGAACCTAAAGGTCAAGATTCTAATTGCCTACGCTTAGTTCAGCTTTCGCCAGCCCAGCGTAGCGGTCGTTCTGCCTGAGTCGTTCTTAAGCGACAGTTTTAGCAGGCCATCGCTGAACTCAAAATGACGTACATTGTCGCTGCCGACCCATTCAGGCACCATGGGTGAGCCTTCGACGTGGTGAATCACGATACTATTCTCGGGATCGAATGACACCTTGCCCCAATAGGCGAAGCCGCCGGTTATTCGTTCATCCGAATCTTGATTTCTGTGGGGCAAGTCGCGGGGCATGCCTAGGCCTGCCATATTGCCGAGTGCATCGTAGCTCAGCCGGCCCACATAGTTCATGTCTATTGGCTCGCCTTGTTCTGGAAACTGGAAGTAGCTAACTAATTCGAAATCCCCTTGAAACTTCTGTTCTATTTCTTGCAATGTATCTGCCGCCTGAGATTGTGTTGGTAACATTATGAGCAAGGCTATCGAGGTGAAAAATTTAAACATCGYTACAACTCCYAGYTGARTCGACTTGGCTAAAGCAATTTTTTYAAGTCAGGTTTGGTTACTTTTCCCATCGCRTTTCGAGGCAGGGCATCGATTATCTGTATGGYTTTTGGAATCTTGTAGGAAGACATCTTGCCATCACACCAAGCTTTTAGGTCAGCGTATTCCATTGATGCGCCGCTCTTGAGGCCTATAAAGGCCATAACYGATTCKCCCCAGGTTTCATCTTCAACRCCGATRACRGCGCAYTCKGCTATGTCATCATGCGTGAGTARSGTKCCCTCAATYTCCAGCGCCGAYAACTTGTAGCCGCCGGACTTGATGATATCRATGGAAGAGCGACCCATGATGCGRTAGTAACCATCRTCGAGAACCGCGATGTCGCCRGTACAGAACCAGCCGTCGTGAAAACTCTCCTTCGTGGCTTTTTCATTCGCCCAGTACTCGAGGAAGACGTTGTCGCCCTTGATGCGAATCTCTCCCGGTGTATTTTCCTCAAGGACAGGATTATTGTCTTCATCGAAGAGCTGTGTCTCTACACCCGGTAGCGGCTGACCAACATGTCCAGCCCGGCGCTCACCGTCGTAAGGATTAGAAAGTCCCATGCCGATCTCTGTCATGCCATAGCGCTCTAACAAGACCTGGCCGGTGAGTTCTTTCCATTGATTAAATAGCTTCACCGGACACGCGGCGGAGCCAGATATGTTCAGACGCATTGGCCTGAAACCATCGCAGATCTTCTTTACTTCGCTTTCATCGATGGTATCGAAATACTGAATAAGTTTTACATAGATGGTAGGTACTGCCATGAAGACGTTGTAAGTGCCGGCAACGATTTCCGCTGTAATCTTCGGGATATCGAACTTGGCAAACAGGTGTACCGTCGCGCCAGCCCATAGGCCGCAGCTCAGAATATTGATGATGCCGTGTATATGATGCACGGGTAGAAATAGCGGAATGGAATCTTGATCAGTCCAGCTCCAGGCTTCGATCAGCGTAGTTATTTGTGCGGAAATTGTCGTGTGCGTGCTTACTACACCCTTGGGTTTATTTGTCGTACCACTTGTAAACAACATCATCGCTCGACGCTCGGGGAGGATGTCGGGTAACTGTCCAATCTCTTGCACCGTAACATCGGTAACCGAGAGTAGTTCGATATTCAGTTTTGCACAGAGATCCGTAAGAGACTCTTGGTATTTACCGTTCGCGATCATGCGCGTGACACTGGCGCAGCTCAAGCAGTGCTCCAATTCGGTGACGGCAGATGCGACATTTAATGGAATAGCTATTCCTCCAGCTCTCCAAATTCCATGCAGGGTTGTTACGTAGTCGACGCTGGCAGGGATAAAGAAAGCAATGCGCTCCTCATTCAGATCATCATTGCCATTTAGAAGCCCCGTTGCGAACTTGTCTATTCGCTGATTCACATCCGCATAACTATAGGAGTTATCCCCCTCAGTCAGGGCTGTCTTATTGTTGGATTTATTTAAATGTGGAAAAATTAGTTCTGACATTCGCGTACTGTTCCTTTGAGTCCTTGTTTCTTGGCAACCGTGACCGGCGCAGAAATTACATTACTTGAAGTTAAAATCTATAAAATTGCATTGACGATCATAAACAAGATCGATGGCCCTAACAGGCATCCTACGCCAGTATAGAACGTCGCAGTCATCGCGCCGTACGGTACAAGCTTGGGGTCGGTAGCGGCAAGCCCTGCGGCCACTCCTGAGGTAGTGCCCATGAGTCCGCCGAATACCATAGCAGATTGTGGATTATTCAAGCCAATTGTCTTGGCAACCAGCGGCGTACCGATCATTACTAGGATGGATTTGATGAGCCCGGCGGCGACGCTCAGTGCGATTATATCTGAGTCGGCGCCCAAGGCTGAGCCAGTGACAGGGCCAACGATATAAGTTACCGCGCCGGCTCCGATGGTGGTGACCGCAACAGGGTCAGTGTAACCATAGAGAACCGCGACGACGGCACCGACAACAAATGAAACGATGACGCCGGCGAAGATCGAAACAACCCCGGCCAGTCCGGCCTTTTTCAATTCACTGAGTTTGACACCGAAGGCCGTAGCGACGATCGCAAAGTCGCGCATCATGCCGCCACCCATTAAGCCGATGCCGCCTAGCAAGGTGAGATCGGCAACGCCGGTACTGCCGCCTGTTGCCTTGCCACCAAAATAGGCGGCCAATAAACCAAGCGCAATAGCGATGGCCGAACCATGGATTCGACCCTTGGTTAATTTGTCCGCGAGAAAATAGGATATCCAAATAGTTAAACCCACAACCGCGAAGGCGACTACGAGTGAGTTACGAACAAAGACGGTTTCAAAAATTTCCATTATTGGTTCTCCTCGCTAGGTGTCTCGGAGTTGCCAATCTTAGCGATGAGAGGAACCAATGCAAAGCTGACGATTACCGCGGAGACCCCAGCCACAACGGCTAGCATGCCGCCCTCGAACGCCGCCACGACATTCTGCCTAGCCGCCATGGCGACGACTATCGGGATATACATGGCGGACCAAAATTGGATGCCAGTGCCGGATGCCCCATCAACCAGCGCCTTAAACCTGTCAGAATTGCTGGCGAGCACCAGAAACAACATGGCTATGCCCACGCCACCCACATTGGCCTCAACGCCAAGGGCCACTCCTAGCACCTCGCCAAGGAGCATTCCTAGAATCAAACAGGCGGAAAGTAGAGCTACACCGTAGACAATCATTTTTTATCCTTATTCTTCGACCATGTCGCGGGAAGCGCGTCACATGGGCTAGATGATATGACGCAGCTGCTTTTTGTGCAATTTGCSTGATCTGACTGCAATTGAGGTCGGTTTGACCCAAAATCAGCCCTATTTGAGGGYATCTTAATTGACAGACGCAGGGGRTTTATAGCTTAATTGYCATCCGGTTTGTGAGCGACAATCAGGCGTCGCYTTACCGYTGTAATAGTAAAGAATTCAGTTATTTGTCGCTTAAAAAAGGTTATTCAAATGAGTAAATTTTCAAAGTCATTGTTTGTGCTGCTCGGTCTGGGTCTATTTTCATCGGCTACGACCGCGCAGGACGTGACCACTGACATTCTGGAGAATGCCCAGGACTATTCCGACCGCTGGGTTACCTATGGCAAAAACTACGGTGCATGGCGCTATATGCCGGATACGCAGATTAACCGTGAGTCAGTGGCCAATCTTCGCCCTGTTTGGATCAAGCAGAATGGCGTGACAGGGGGTGCCTATGAGGTTACGGCCCTAGTGAATGATGGTCGTATGTACCTAACTACGGCGAATAGCCATCTGATCGTAGTCGATCCCCTAACGGGTGATGAGCTGTGGCGTTACGACCATGACTTCGAAAACGTAGACCTCTGTTGTGGGCCTCACAATCGAGGTGTAGGGCTGTACGAAGACAAGGTGTTCTATGGAACACTCGATGCACACCTGCTGGCCTTCGATGCAGAGACAGGGATTCAACTGTGGGATGTCGAAGTAGGCGATCACCGTGAGTCATTCTCGGTTACCGGTGCGCCACTAGTCGTTAAAGACATGGTCTTGATCGGCGTAGGCGGCGGCGAATACGGTATTCGCGGCTATATCGATGCCTATGATGTGAACACAGGCGAGCGTCGCTGGCGCTTCTATACTACGCCGGCTGAGGGTGAGCCTGGCAACGAAACTTGGCTGGGCGACTCTTGGAAGACAGGTGGCGCCCCTACTTGGGTGACAGGCACCTATGATCCTGAGACCGACATGGTGTTCTGGGGCACGGGTAATCCTTGGCCGGACATCAACAACGCGGTGCGCGCTGGTGACAACCTGTATTCCAACTCCGTAGTTGCGCTGGATGCCGATAGTGGTGATCTGCGCTGGTATTTCCAAACCTCACCCAGAGACGAATTCGATCACGACTCCACCTCGGAGCCAATGATCATCGAAGAGATGTTCGAGGGTGAAATGCGCAAGATGATTGTGCAGGTATCTCGTAACGGCCACGTCTATGCGCTCGATCGCATGAACGGCGACTTCCTCTACGCCGGCGAGTACACGAGAGTGAATTGGGCGGAAAGAGACGAGCGCGGCAAGCCCGTGTTGAAGGAATCGATGTATGAGCCTGCAGACACCATGGTCTTTCCAGGTCTCTACGGCGGCAAGAATTGGCCTCCAGCCTCTTACAGCCCTGACACGCATATGCTCTATATCCCAACGACTGAGTGGGGTACTCGCTACATCCGCCGCGAGGGAGAGGCGCGTGCGGGGACTATGGATCTTGGTGGCATCCCGCAATTTGACACCTCGGGCACAGGCTGGGTCGTAGCCTTCGATATGCTCAGTGGTGAAATCGCTTGGCAGAAAGAGATGCCAGGTAACTTCAACTGGGCAGGCACGCTATCAACGGGCGGTGGATTGGTTTTCTCTGGTGCACCAGACGGGCACATTTACGCTATGAACGATGAAACTGGCGAAGTACTCTGGAAATTCCAGACAGGCAGTGGCATCTATGCGCCACCTACGAGCTTCACCATCGACGGTAAGCAATACATCGGGGTAGCCTCGGGCACGCGAAATCCTGTAACGCGTGCAGGCGTTGCTACTGGCATCGCAACGGGCAACTACATTTTGTTTAGTCTGTAAGCAATCAACTTAAAATTTGAGCATCCTGACTTATGAGTACTAGGACTAAATCGATAGGCGAAAACTTGAGATCATCTTTTTTATTATTCTTTACGCGTAGCCTTAAAAGCATGACGGCTGTCATATTCCTCAGCGTTCTATCAGCTCCGTCGCTGGCCGGCGTTGGTGAGGGACAGGAGCTTTACAATGCTTACTGTCAGATCTGCCATGGTGCTCTTGGCGAAGGCCAAA
>JAESUV010000038.1 GCA_016762975.1 Gammaproteobacteria bacterium
CAGTCTTTAATCCACTAAAGCTGAAATCCAATCCGGGGCGGTTGGTCATCGGACGCGGGAAGGTAAATTTTCCGGACTCCCCGTCTACTGCCAATTTGGCCAAATGAGGACCACCAGGATAGGGCAGACCCAACATCTTGCCAACTTTATCAAATGCCTCGCCCGCCGCATCGTCTAGGGATTCACCCAGCAGTACATAACGACCAATGCCTTTGACCTCAACTAACTGTGTATGTCCGCCGGATACTAAAAGAGCTACAAACGGAAACGCCGGCGGCTCCTCCTCCAACATAGGCGCCAACAAGTGGCCTTCCATGTGGTGAACACCAATAGTCGGCACATCCCACCCCATACCTAGAGATCGACCAATGGAGGCGCCAACTAATAACGCACCGATCAAACCCGGCCCTGCTGTATAAGCTACTCCGCCTATATCGGATTGCTCGATGCCCGCCGCACTAATCACCTCCGTAACCAGCGGCAGCGTCTTGCGGATGTGATCGCGTGACGCAAGCTCGGGAATTACGCCGCCGTATTGCGCGTGTATTTCAATCTGGCTGTACAAGCAATCGGCCAGCAGGCCGCGCTCACTGTCATAGAGTGCGACTCCGGTCTCATCACACGATGTTTCAATGCCCAACACTATCAACGGTTTAACTCTCCCACTTTTGCTCTCACTTTTGCTCTCAAGCTTCGCTCAAGCGCATTCAGGGTTGCTGAAAAAGAAGCAATCATGCCAAATATTGCGGCATATCCCAAATTCCTCGTGCTTTCACCTTGTACTTCGCCAATTTCCCAATCAATAAGGACTAATTCTTTGCAATTAGAGCCTCGGGGCATTAATATTAGCGCCCCTCATATTCCGCGTCCCTAATTTTTTGGAACTTTCTTGATATTGGGGCCGGAACGACAGGTAAGCTAGCTTGTTGACACAAATTAACAGTAAAACTATTAAGGTAGGTGTTTAGTTCAATGCCCCAGGTAAAACTTAAAGATAACGAGCCTTTTGATGTAGCCCTACGCCGCTTCAAGCGCTCTTGCGAGAAAGCAGGAATTCTAGCCGAAGTGCGTCGTAGAGAATTCTACGAAAAGCCTACTGCGGTACGCAAGCGTAAGGCGGCGGCGGCAGTTAAGCGCCATTTGAAGAAAGTGCAGCGAGAAAGCAAAAAAAGCATACGCCTGTACTAGCCTTACCATCGGGCAAGCATCTTCGATGTGCTTGCCCTTCCTGCACTACGCAGGTATCGGATACCCATGTCTGACAGCCCTCTCAAACAAGCCTTCACCGAAGCCATGAAAGATGCCATGCGGGCCAAAGATAAGCCGCGCCTGGGCACTATTCGTCTTGCACTGTCTGAGATCAAACGCGTCGAAGTCGACGAGCGCATCGATCCAGATGACGCACGCATTATTGGCATTCTGGACAAAATGATTAAGCAGCGCCGCGAATCTATTCGCCAATACGCGTCTGCCAATCGCCCAGAGCTGGTTGCTCAGGAACAGTTTGAGATCGAAGTTATTCAGGAGTTTCTGCCTCAGGCGCTGGAAGCAGACGAACTCGAGGAAATCATTAAGTCGGCTGTGAGCGAGTCAGGCGCGGCCTCAATGAAGGAAATGGGCAAGGTAATGAACCTGGTTCGCCCGCAAGTGGTTGGACGCGCCGACATGGCCGAAGTCAGTAAGCAGATTAAAGCGCTGCTCGCCTAATCAGTCATAGCCGACTTTCAGCGCCCCCTCTGCCTTCCCAAACTATTTACCCTGACACTGCTTCGCACTATATTAGCGAACGCTCCCGCAGCAACTACACCTAGGATACAATAGCATCGAAGCACTGGCTCAGCTGAATTAGCCACGGCTTGTGCTTCACCGTCACCATTCGAACATTTTGGATTCTTGACCCATGGCTGGACTCATTCCTCAAACATTCATCGATGACCTGCTCAGCCGGGCAGATATCGTCGAGGTTGTGGATAAACGCGTCACCCTGAGAAAGTCCGGCAAAAACTATTCTGCCTGCTGCCCCTTCCACAAAGAAAAAACCCCGTCATTCAGCGTGCAGCCCGAGCGTCAATTCTATTATTGCTTCGGCTGCGGTGCCGGCGGCAACGCCATTGGCTTCATCATGAACTTCGACCAAACGGATTTTCCGCAGGCGGTGGAGTCTCTTGCGCGCGACAATGGCATGGAAGTCCCGCGCGAAGAAAGTGCTAGCGCGACTCGCCGGCAGTCGGAGAACAGCAAGCTATTCGAAGTCTTAGAGGAAGCCAGCAAATTCTATTGCCAACAATTGCGCCGCCATGAGCAACGCAAATCAGCCGTCGACTACCTGAAAGCTAGGGGCGTGAGCGGCGAAATCGCTAGAGATTTTTGCATAGGCTATGCCCCGCCAGGTTGGGACAACCTATTGAAAGCAGTCTCTAACGATGCCGATGAACAAAAGATATTGCTCAAGGCAGGCATGGTTATCGAGAAAGAAGCCCGCAAAGCGCAGAGCGGCGAGAACACTGCCGCGGTTCGTTACTACGATCGATTTCGTGATCGAATAATATTCCCTATTCGAGATAGCCGCGGACGCACTATCGCCTTCGGTGGTCGAGTTCTTGGCGATGACAAACCAAAGTACCTGAACTCTCCAGAGACTCCTGTCTTTCACAAGGGTGCAGAGCTATATGGCCTGTTCGAGGCGAAGAAAGCGACCAACAAACTGAAACGCATCCTCATAGTCGAAGGCTATATGGATGTAATAGCCCTAGCGCAGATGGGTATTCGCAATTCGGTTGCCACACTAGGCACAGCAACAAGTGATCGGCACCTGACACGACTCTTCCGTTTGGTGCCTGAGGTTGTATTCTGCTTCGATGGCGATAACGCGGGCAGAACCGCCGCATGGCGCGCCTTAGAGGCAAGCCTGTCGGAAATGCAAGACGGTCGTCAGGTAAAGTTTCTGTTTCTTCCCGAAGGCGAGGACCCCGACACATTAGTCCGCAAGATCGGCGAGACTGAATTCAGCATGTTGATCGAGAAAGCTACACCGCTGGAGCAGTTTTTCTTCGACAAGCTGTCGGAAGGACTCGACATCAAGACGATCGAAGGCAGGGCAAGATTGAGCAATGTTGCAAAACCCTTGATCGCCAAATTTCCAAAGGGCATATACGGCCAACTAATGTTAGACAAACTCTCCGAGACACTAGGTGTTGCCAGTGAATCGCTGGACAAACTAATAGACTCCCATGCGAAGCAGCCTAGAGGCAGTTCAGCCCCGCCTCCGTCACCTGCCTCGTCTCATTCGGCGGCCCATTCTGCGCCCATGCCCGAGGCCGCTCCCTATGACAGGGGTTTCGAACAACCATCAAAGTCTTGGAGCCCTAGCCCAAAGCCCACAAGCTCAAACTTGAACGTCTACCGCAAGCCCGCYGCGGTGAAGGCAATCGAGTTATTAATGCAAAACCCAGAGGTCGCTCTTTCYATAACTGCYGACCTGTCACCGCTTCACTCTGCSGGRGATGAAGGCCGACAAYTGCTGCTGTCTCTCATCGACATGGTAAAGCGCGACCCCGATACCGACACCCCTACTCTGCTCGGTTATTGCAGCGGATCCTCCTTCGGCAATCAGATAACGCGGCTGAAGAGCGAGAACATTACCCCCATAGACGGGCTTGAACAGGAGTTTTTGCAAATTCTTGACAAGATATTGTCGGATGTCATTAAGAAACTTGAATCCCAGAAGCTTCGAGAGGCCCTCTCGAAGCTCGCCCAGCCCAAGCCCCCTCTTCCAGACGACGATGTGCCCGGCGATAACGATATACCTCCGGCTCCTCCGCTCTAGGTGCTTGAAAAACGCACCACTGCCCCCATCTACTTAAGCCTGTTCACGGCGTAATTTAGCCGCCTCAGCGATATACAAGTCGGGCTATACACCTATATAATACTCGGCTCAGTTTTATTCACCCACTGCCTGGCACCTGCTGCTGGGAAACGAGAATTTATGGCCGACTTAATAGCACCACAATCCAGCCTTAAAGCATTAATCGCGAAAGGAAAGGAACAGGGTTATCTAACCTATGCCGAGGTCAACGACCACCTTCCGGAATCTATCTCTGACCCGGATCAGGTTGAAGACATCATCCAGATGATTAATGACATGGGCATCAAGGTGTTTGAAACTGCACCCGATGCCGATGCGCTATTGCTCACCGAAGAAACCGACAGTGGCGCCGACGAAGTCGCCGCCGCCGAGGCTGCAGCAGCCCTCGCCGCGGTTGAGAACGAAGCTGGCCGTACTACCGACCCAGTGCGCATGTATATGCGCGAGATGGGCACGGTCGAACTCCTCACACGCGAGGGTGAGATCGTAATTGCCAAGCGCATCGAAGAAGGCCTACGCGAACTGATGAACGCCATGGCGTAYTTCCCGGGCACMGTCGAGCATGTACTCAATGAATATGCRYTMGTTGCAAGTGAAGAAAGAAGACTCAACGAACTGATAACCGGTTATCTCGACATCAGYGATGAAGCGATTCCTGTTGGTCCTCCTGCGGCTAGCCAACTGACGGCCCARGAAAAACAAGACAARAAAGATGCTGGCATTGAGGACGASGATGAAGCACCTGTAGGCCCTGAYCCAGAAGAGGCCAGRATCCGCTTTACYGAGTTASGGGTGCAATACGAGCTGGCTACTRCGGTYGTTGCCAAGCGCGGACGCAYTCACGAWAARTCTAGAGAAGAGCTCGAAAAAYTGGGYGAACTGTTCAAGAGCTTCAAGCTAACTCCGCGCCAGTTCGAGCCAYTGCTTAGTCATGTTCGCGCCGTACTTACCCGYCTGCGTCGTCATGAGCGCACCATCATGAGCTTAGTTATTCGCAGCGCAAAGATGCCACGCAAAAYATTCATCGCCAGCTTTCCCGGCAGCGAAGTAAAYCCTAAGTGGATCGACAAGCACATCAAGGAAAAGGAAGCGTACTCGGAATTATTAGTTAACGTTAAGACCGAAGTATTGCGCGCCCAGAAGAAAATTCGTCTCATCGAAGAAGAGACCGGCCTGAAAATCTCTGAGATCAAAGACATCAATCGCAAGATGTCGATAGGTGAAGCAAAATCACGGCGCGCGAAGAAAGAAATGGTCGAGGCTAACCTTCGCTTGGTTATCTCCATCGCGAAGAAATACACGAACCGCGGCCTGCAGTTTCTAGACCTGATTCAGGAAGGCAACATCGGCCTGATGAAAGCCGTGGACAAATTCGAATACCGACGCGGCTACAAGTTCTCCACCTATGCTACGTGGTGGATTCGACAGGCAATCACGCGCTCAATCGCCGACCAGGCACGAACGATTCGCATCCCCGTTCACATGATCGAGACTATCAATAAGCTAAACCGCATCTCGCGTCAGATGGTTCACGAAAAAGGCCGCGAGCCGACTCCAGAGGAGTTGGGCGAACGCATGGAAATGTCGGAAGACAAAGTTCGCCGCGTGCTGAAGATCGCGAAAGAGCCAATCTCCATGGAGACACCAATCGGTGATGATGAAGACTCACATCTAGGTGATTTCATCGAAGATGCCACCGTAGACTCGCCAGTGGATTCATCAATCGATGAAGGCCTGCGTGAAGCAACGAAAGATGTCCTAGGCAGCTTGACTGCAAGAGAAGCGAAAGTACTGAGAATGCGTTTTGGTATCGACATGAATACCGACCACACTCTAGAAGAAGTGGGCAAGCAATTCGATGTAACGCGTGAGCGCATACGTCAGATAGAAGCGAAGGCTCTGCGCAAGCTTCGACACCCGACTCGCTCGGACCATCTTCGCAGCTTTCTCGACGAGTAGAGATTTGAAACCCGGCATCGCCGCTTAACGCATAAAAATTGCGGTGGTGCCGAAGTATCCTGTTCAAATTTCTCGCTTCCCGAATTCCGCTTTACTCACAGAACAGAATTTATCAGACAGTTCAGGACAATGCAGGAGAGTTTCATGCCGGGCGTTTCAATCAAAGATAAAGTCGTTCTAATCTCTGGCTCCAATCGAGGCATAGGCAAGAGCTTCGCCATTCAAGCTCTAGAGATGGGCGCGAAGAAAGTCTATGCAGCCGCAAGAGACGAATCTAAGCTGGCAGGACTTGTCGAGAAATACGGCGACAAGATCATCCCTCTCACGCTGGATGTCACAGATCAGGATCAAGTGACTGCGGCCGCGGCTGCAGCTGGTGACGTTGAAGTGCTCATCAACAACGCAGGCATCGGCGGCGGTGGCCAGATCATCGGCAACCCTGATGAGTCAGCCAAGCGCATAGAGATGAATGTAAACTATTTCGGCATCATGAAGATGTGCATTGCCTTCGCCCCTATCCTTAAGGCGAATGGCGGCGGCGCGATCGTGAATATTCTCTCGGTTGCCAGCCTAAGCAACTTTGCCTTCGCACCGGGTTATTCCGCATCTAAAGCCGCCGGTCGCTCACTGACCCAAGCGCTGCGCGTAGAACTCGCCAAACAAGGCACACTGGTCTCCGGCGTATTCCCCGGCCCAGTAGACACCGACATGGCCAAAGACATACCCATGGACAAAGCCTCACCCGATTCGGTTGCGATCCACGTTTATGAAGAGATCGCCAAGGGCTCTGAAGACATCTACCCAGACCCATTCGCCGTGCAGTTTGCAGCAAACGTGCAGGCCGATTTTAAGGCAGTAGAAAAAGCCGACGCGGCAGGCTTTTAGGGCTTACCAACAGGCGCACAATTAAGTAGAATTCAATTCCTTTTGTGGTCAGAGTAAGTCTGTAAAGTTGATCAGATTACTTTGACACAGCCTGGAGCTCGAAGACGAGGCGGAGAGATTTTTAGACGAGGGAGTGTACGTCAGTACATGACTGAGCGAGAACAAATTGAGCAACGAACCATACAATGCTCAGATAAGCACGAATAAGCTTTAAGCGATGCCTGAAGTTCGAAGACGAGGCGGGGACGATGTTTGACGAGGGAGTGTACGTCAGTACATGACTGAGGAGAAAATTGTCCCCAACGAAGTATTCGAACTTCAGGCGAAGATTAAAGGGCCTATAACTCAGCTGGTTAGAGTAGCGGACTCATAATCCGTTTGTCCGGGGTTCGAGTCCCTGTGGGCCCACCATTTTCTCTATTTAAAACAATGCGCTACAGAATATTTCAGTTCTGATAGCGCATTTTTTTTGCTTGCACACTGCTTACACACTTCTTTTTGGTGGTTGCACACTTCTTAGGGCAGTCATTTGCCCACACACTTTTTGTGCATCAAACGCTCTAAGACGCGGTATATCCCTATCTCATACCTAGCTGTAATAATTACTGCATATCACGATGGCATTGCTAAGAGCGCGGCTAACACAGTCAGCTGCTATGAATATATGCTGGGTTAATCGGAAGTAGGAATGTCCGTTGAACGGACATTGTTGGAGTGGGGTATTGGATACAAAGGATATCGGGCGGGAATCGGTGGTACTTATACAACACTGCTGTAGATTTCATGCTCAGATTCTGACAGGCAGGGAGTTAACTTGTCAGTACGCCCCAACGTGCTATTTTCAGATTAATTGCCGACTGCTTTGTTAGCTCCAGAGAATCTGCCGATATCACATCTCACTAGGCACCATCTCCTTACTAAAGCTTCTAAAAATACTGGTTTTTCACTTTGACTCCAATTATCTTTCCAAGCCAGCTCTATACGGATTTGCATCAAATCCGTAAGCCTCATAACGTGCCGAGACAAAATCGATTTTGTGCATAGTCCAATAAGGATCTCCAGGCAATGGAAAGTCAAGCATGCTTCGTTGTAAAGGTGTAGAACGCCCAATAAGCGCTTCAACATTGCCATAGTAGCTTTGCCTTGCCCAGCCCTCATTCCAATTGCTCCAACCTCTGGCTTCTGCGCGGCGCCATGCAAGATTTTGAACCCTTCGCAATTTTCCCGGAGAAACAGGAGTGCCCCGATGCCAGATATCATGCCTATAGAATAGTATTGTTCCAGGTTTGAACTGAACCACTTGCTCTCTTTCGTAAAGCGATTGACGAAGTTTGTAGGCATCTGGATCATTTTGTTTGAACCATTGCTCTACAGTATGGCGATCATTGAAAAAGGGATTTCCTGCTTGTCCCGGCATATGAACGAACGGTGGTTGATATACAGCGTCTGATTCTCCTAGTCGAGGCACAAAAGCGGTACCACCTGACGYTTCTTCGCTGTCATCGTAATAAATAATTGCTGCGGCGGAATCGGGATGGTGCCAGTCTGGATGCAGCAATGTGTTGTTGCCATAATCCATATGCATGCGCTGATCGGTGTTGGCTTGGGCGTCATGATCCTCGCTGCCCGCACCTATTTTCGACCATAGATCAGACTGCAGAAGTCGAATATCGTTGGTCTGCAGCAATTGCTGCGCTGCCTCGATCAATCGCTCATTTAGGACGAGGTCATCGAGCACATCTACGGAGGTAGGGAACTCAAATTTACTATCGGGCGAACCGAAATCCAGATGTTTGGGGTCAATGTGTTTCAAAGTGAAATTACTATTCAGCCAATCGATGGAGGGCCTGAAATTATTTCCGGTAATTGCATGACGAAAGCACCTTGGTGTCGCCATGCCTCAATTTGATCGTTGGTTAACATAGTGGGTCCAATTTGGCCGCCAATCTTTGGTCTACATCAAGGCTTGATGCAGACCCATTCATCATAGGGCACAGGGTAGAAGAAGAAAGCTTATTGCAGTTGGAACCCACAGATTCCCCAACAGAATTTACTATGCTGAGTATTTTTTAAAAATGAGGTTAGGATAGTTAGATCGTAAATTTCATCCTAGTTCGTTGTACTACTTCAGGGCGCTTCGATTACAAACCGCGCTAATACCTGATTATCCAACTTCAAACTAGGAGACCAGATGAACGATGCTTCTCCAAATCGATCCGCATAATTCGCATAGCCTGGCGCTCTGGTCACTGCATCCGCTTCATAGAGTGTGGCATTTTGCCAATTTGAATCATTGAAGCCTGACTCGGTCCAGCCTGCCGGAATGTTGTAATGCAAGGCGCGACACATAGCAGGGTCACCATCTGCACAACTTGGTCGAATCGAACAAGCGGATGCATTGGCATTTCCGAAGCTATCCTCAATAACGCAGGAGGGATCATCCAGCGGGGAAATATATATCGGTAGCACCTTCCAATCTGAATTAGTAACAGCGCCATTGTTAAAATTTGCGATAAATCCAGCGTCACCCACATTGAAGCTGGCGTACTCCATTCCTACCCCAAAGTGAGTTTCCCAATCTGCCATGTGCACAGCAACCGTGACGGGATAATTTGCCTGAAATCGAACCGCTGTAGAATTAAAAGGGACAAAACTTATATTGTCGCGCGCAATAAATTGGCCATTGATATATAGCTCGAAATAGTTATCACCAAAAATTTGTGCGGTAATAATTTCCCCATCGTCATCAACGACAATCGTTTCCAGCTCGTCAAGATAGTCTGGATTGTCTCCTTCACCCGTACAATCGTTGTACATATCCACAGCGCCCTGACCTTCATTAACGATCATTGGCACTATACGAGTTGATCCATCCTCCAGTTGAACGCTGCCGCTGGCTCCGAGGACAAAGCGAACGCTACTTGAGCAGCCGTCGGTCAGGCTACGATTCCCTATTGGGGCCCCCAGGCCTACACTGAGTGTAGCAACGCCTTCATAATTGTTAGGCGCCTGACTAAATTCCTGCGCAAAAATATGCACCCCTCCAAGTAAAGTACTGAACAGAAAAACTCGTGTCGCCGCTCTTTGATAATTCATCTTGGTTCCTAATTTTAATTATAGTTCGGGAAAAAATTGATTAAGCCTAATTGCCTGCTGTTGCATATGCCGCTGCAATAGCGCCATTAATCCTCCCGGAGTCCCCGTATGAGACGGCCAATTCCGGTCGCAGTAAAGCCGTGGTCTCATCTAATGAATTACCTTCGGCTTTAATTTCACTGGTACGCTGTTTCACTGCAGTGAGATATTCGCGATAAGTGTTGATCATGCTCGTATTTCCCATAGGCCCATGTGAAGGCACAATAATTTCCGGCTGATAAGCCTGTAGCTTGTCTAAACTCTCTAGCCAGTGATCAAGGCTTGAATGCTGGCTTGCGAAAGCCGGCAGCGCCTGCATTACAATATCCCCCGAAAACAACACTTCATCCCTTTCTACATAGAACACAGTATCACCAAGAGTGTGGTTGGGCCCGGCGGCTACAATAGTAACCTGCACGCCGCCAAGGTCGAGCTGATAGCTGTCTTCAAAACTGATATCGGCAGCACGAAATTCCGCACCTTCCAACAGGCGGCGGTTTACTTCCGACCGCGAACTGAAGGCATTCGCGGTCCTCAGGCCAGTTTCTTCAATTTCGATAATTTGAGCTTGTGAACGAATCATTTGCGTCGATCCTGGAAAAGCATGAGCTCCCAGATCGTGTTCCGGGTGCACGTGGGTGGTGGCCAGGTAGATTACTGAAGATGAACTAAGCTCCTCTACCTTCTCTAATATAATGCGACCATTGGGAGCCCCCATACCAGTATCAATCACCAGCGTAGCTTCAGTGCCAATGATGATRCCAACATTTGGAACACCCGACACATTACCATCGGGTATCACGAAAACATGTTCCGAAATTTGTACTGTATTCGCTGACTGCACCATAGGCCCGGAGTTAAATCCCGACTGTGCCATAGCAGATGGGGAACAAAATCCCAAAACCATAATTGCAAGGATCAGCGAGCTGTTACAAATATTAGTTAATAATCTATGCATTGTTGTTCCTCACTCGGCTATAGGCGTCCAAAAGAAAACTTCCCACTCGCGGAGTGGTTCTGAACCCGGATAAAGTGGTTCATCTAGCGTTCGGCCTGATCTAGCTGCCCATTGCGTCATCATCGGGAGGCGGTTTTCATCTAAAACCTCGGTAGCTTCCATTGCATAGGTTGCTTCGTCGATACGCAAATAACCGTCACCACCTCGGTCTCTAATACGCTGCGCCCAGTAACTTCCGTCTGGGCGGGTGGCAGTAATCACGCCATCAGGAGTACCTACCCACAACAGATAAACAACAACTGGCGGGAAACCGCTGTGCTTCATCATTAATGGTCCCCGAAACTCATTTAGCTGTGTGAAATCTGCAGGCGCTGGAGTCGGCGTCCCACCTATAATTATTCCAGGCGTACGACCAAGTCCCTGATTACTAAGGTAGGGTGCAGTAAACATCCAACTAAGCACTCCTACTAGAAATGCTAACCCAACGACGATTCCGGCTATCTTGCTTTTATTCACTGCTCTTTCTCCTTGACGGTGCATTGAGTCCAATTATCTTGTCGGTGCCGCATTGTGTGCTTAGTGTTCTCATTTTTTAGCCTTAACAGCATTGACTCGGTAAAAATTTCTTATTCTACGCTGCTAACTCAGGCCCAAATTTTAAACGGAAGCAAGCGCCACCTTCTGGCCGGTTAAAGTAATCCACGGTTCCCTCATGCAGCTTCATTACTTCTGAAACAATTGCTAGCCCCAGCCCTGCACCCGGAGTGTCATTTGAAGGATCGCGCCAAAATCGATCAAAAATATACATCCCAAAATCGTCATCGATTCCTGGCCCTTGATCAGTAACTTCAATTTTGTGATCTTCGGTTACGTTAACCTGTACTTCAGTACCAATAGGAGTATGTATGAGTGCATTCTCTACCAGATTTCGCAATGCATCTTCCACAGCTGGGCGATTGCCTTGAATAATTACAGGACTCACCACTCCAGTAAGCGCGACCCTACGCTGACGATCTATAGCCAATGGTGCCATGTACTCCACGACATCACGAGCACAGGATTGCAAGTCAAATTTTTCAGACCTATCTAATACGCCGCTATCGAGGCGTGCAACTTGTAATAATTGATTCACGAGGCGATTCATGCGATCGACATCCTGGCGCAATGTGCCCGCATCAGTCTGTGTATCCCAATTCTCGATTGCACCACTTATAATTGTAAGGGGCGTCCGAAGCTCATGCGCGGCATTAGCAGTAAATCTACGCTGAATCTCAAATCCCTCTTCAAGGCGATCCAAAGCTTGATTGACAGCAGTTACCATAGGAGCAATTTCAGTTGGCAAATCGGTTGTCTCCAACCGGACTGATAAGCTCTCTGGTCGGATACTCGCAGCTTGTAAAGCGGTGTCCAACAATGGTTTCAGACCTCCGCGAATTGCCGCAACGCCAACCAATACTGTAACGACTACGAAAATGGGAATGATCCAGGTTGCAGTTCCCGCAAACTCACTTAGCATGGCATTGAGAATGGCATTCTCTGGATTATAAGGTTCAGCAACTATAACTGTGATCCGCCCGCGTTCACTTCCTTCGCGCGTGGCCAGACCAGAATAAGGTTGAGATTGCGCACCGAAAGCATCGAGAGTAAAAAACAGAGACCGACCACGTGATGCGGAATAGTTTCTGGTGGCTAGATCGAAAGCTTCATCTGACATTTCTAAAACGTTGCCGTCTTGATCGCGAATAACGAACGCAGTATTCGCCTCAATGATACGGTCTGCGACCAATTGATCGAAAGGCATCAAAGGACGACGTTCATCTAGCAATTCCGCTAGGCTATCTGCCTGGCCAAACAAATCCTGCCGAGTGAGTGCATCAGCCGTTCGATTGCCAAGATAGAAGAACAACGCCACCGCCAAAATTGTTGCGATGAGGAATACGGTTCCAAGCCTCAGAGCCAAGCGCAACTGTAGCGATCCGGATTGCAGTATCTTCATTGTGTCTGCTCCGCTAGCAAGTAACCTATGCCACGCACAGTATGGATTTCAACGGTAGCTTGCCCCTCTGTCAGTTTCCGGCGTAGGTGGTGTACATGTACAGGTACCGCATTTGATTCTGGCTCATGATCCAAGGCGTAAAGTTTTTCTTCAATAACTTCTCTTGGTACTACACGCCCAAATCGCCTTAGCATATGTTCTAAAATTGAAAGCTCTCGCCGTGAGAGAACAACTGGATTTCCTGCGACAGTTACCTCACGTCCTATTGTATCTAAAGTGACATTGCCGGCATTTAATACGGCGCCCAAAGCACCACCGGGTCGCCTCAATAATGCTTTAATCCTTGAAACTAGTTCCTTGATTGCGAATGGCTTGATTAGGTAGTCGTCTGCACCTGCATCGAGTCCTTGCACACGGTCCTCTATTGCATCTCGAGCTGTAAGAATAAGAATCGGCAATTGTGCCCCATGGCTACGTGCTAACTTGAGAACATTTAGACCATCACCGTCGGGCAAGCCCAAATCAAGTATTGCGGCGTCATAGGAGATGCAATTGAGTGCGTTGTCAGCGTCCGCTGTAGTATTAACTGCATCGACGATGAAACCTGCGTTTACCAACCCGGTTTTAAGCACGTCCACGATACGTTGTTCGTCTTCAATAACTAGAAGTCGCATCTAAATTTCCCCCCTACATGAATTTATAGGGTTAACAACTCAAAATTTCGAGTATACACCTCGATTATTACCACAAGATTAACAAGCTTCGAAACAAAAACTTTCCAGAAAAGCTGTCTACTCTTCTTAATACTGTCTTAATGACAATGTGTAAGACTGGTATTCACAGTGCAGTTTGTATGTGCCCGATACACTCAGGCAATCTATGCAGGCCGCCATTATTCATAGCCGAACTACCGCATGGTGATTAATGTGGATCTAATTAGCAAGTCAAAGAACTATCACTTATTCATTCAAAGAAATGTCCTGACATCTTGCTTTGTGTCATCTCTGGTGCTTTTTGAGCTAGAGGCCTGGCTTGCACACCATTGTGTAGTCTCATAAAAATGAGAAATATTGGAACTGCACTGCTTACTCTGTTTTTCGCCACGGGTACCTGCTCCTTAGTAGCCCAAACCAGTGATTCCACTGTAACGCCTAACGAAGCAAATGCTGGTATTTCCCGTCAGGAAAACTCTGGTACAGAACAGGACGGACTGCCCGCCTCTGGCGATTCGACTGGTGAAAACGACGACTCCACAGTCGTGTATGAAGCCGCTTTCTTTGCGCCCTATAACCCCATCAATGCGAACGACATGCTGGACCGTATTCCCGGCGTGTCCGTCGGTGGCGGTGGCCCAGGAGGCAATCGAGGCCCTGGTGGTGGCAACGGTGGGCGGGGACTTGGTACTGGCGGTAATTTACTGATCAACGGGCAACGCATCGCCGGCAAGGGTAATTCAACCAGTGATCAACTCAATCGCATCGCCGCTCGAGACGTACGGCGTATCGAAATCATTCGTAACACCTCGGGCGACTTGAATGTTAGAGGCGCGAGCGAGGTTATAAATATCGTATTGTTCGAGGGGCTTTCCAGCCCTAGCACATCTGTGGAGCTGGTTAATAGACTCAATCACGATAACACCTTCGAAACCGGTGGATCGATCTCCCATTCCCGCCAGATCGGTAATTTCCAGGCAATGGTCAATCTTGAGGCAAGACCCAATTACGAAAACCGCGACAACCGTGAAAGCAGTTTCAGCCCAGAAGGTGAGCTACTCGGCACCCTGTTCGAAACCGATATTCGTGACAAGGACGAATACACCTTATCTACTAATATGAGCTACAACAGCGATGGTCATCGCATGCAATTAAATACACAGTATCAGGATGGCGACCACCCTCGTCCTATTCAGCGGAATTTTATCGACTTTACCGAAAGCGGCCCGGTGGCCAGTGTGCAGCATGACCTTACAGACAATATTCAGAATAGCTGGGAAATCGGTGGTGACTATGAATACAACTTCGACAATGGTTCCCGCGCATCAGTACTCTTCGTCGTCAATGACCGCAATCGAGACAGCGTGCGCGAACGCTTCGAATCTGACCCCATCGGCGCGCCCTTAAATAAAAATCTATTCATTGAATCCAATCAACAAACTAGCGAGCAGATAGTTCAGGGGAACTACAATTTCTCTCTGAATGATGCCCATAGTCTGCGTGTCGGCGTAGAACGAGCCATTACACAACTCGATTCGAGTCTTTTTCTTGGAAGCATTTCTGGATCAGAGCCCCCTTCTAGTCAAACAGGTGGATTACCGCCCCTGCCAGATAGTTCAAACTTCGGCACGACCGTCGAGGAGACTCGTTACGAGGGATTCGTCTATCACAATTGGAATTTGAACGAACGCATGAGTCTGGAAAGTAGTCTTTTCCTGGAAGACTTTAAGATCGCTCAGACAGGTGTATTTATGAGTAGTCGAGATTTCGATTTTGTGCGCCCGTCAGTAGATTACCGTTTTAACCTGGCAGACAATTTTCAGATCCGCGCCTCCGTTCGACGCGACATCGAACAACTCAGCTTCGCCTATTTCGCTGCAACGGAAAATGAAGAGGATCGCGATCAGGACATTGATGCGGGCAATCCACAACTTGAGCCCGAAGAGAGCTGGCGCTACGAAGTCGGCATGGAATATCGGCTGCCGAACGATGTCGGCGTATTCAATGCGCGGGTCTTTTATCAAGATATCGAAAACTATATTGGCAAGATCGATGCGACAACCGATCCGGAGAGCCCAATTTCAGCGACAGGTAACATCGGTCCTGCCGAGCGCTACGGTTTGATTTTGGACGCCAGCAGCCGACTCACCTATTTTAATCTACCCGACGCTATCCTAACCGCAAATCTTGCTCTATTTGATTCCGAAATCGTTGAGCCTTTTCTTGGCAACAAACAGCGCATAGGCGGGCGTGGCCGCGCCAGTGTGAGCTTCCGCCATGATATAACCTCCCTGGCGCTGAGCTACGGCCTGGAATACCGTTCTTCAATTGACGGTGGAGAATATGACATCGACATCACTACGATTACTCGAGACGATGGCCGCCCCTCATTGGATTTGTTCGTTTCTAGAGTGTTCTTTGACGACGTGACGGTTCGACTGGAATCCGACAACACGCTCGACGGCTCCCGCTGCCGCATTCGCTATCGTTTCGATGGCACAACTATCGATGGCACTTTGCGAGAGATAGAAGATTCCTGTAGTAGCCGTTATCGCCGATTAACTCTGAGTATACAAACCACCTTCTAGCACAAACTAAGTGTAGCACTGTACAATTCAACAAAGGGAGACTCCTAATTATGCGTATAAATCTGATGAATCTGGTTGGCCTAACCTGTGTCCTTGCTTTTTCTCAAACAGCTGTTGCCCAGCGTCCGAGTCCTTCAGCATTACCGGATGGCCCCGGCAAGGCGTTGGTTGAAAGTATTTGTTCAAGCTGTCACAGCACGGCAACCATTACTAGAGCCGCCGGTTTCAGCAGCGCCGAACAATGGCACGATTTATTTTCAACCATGATCGAGTTGCCCGCAGCCCAGGCAAATACTATTGCCACTTATCTGGCTGAACATTTCCCGGAAGACACGTCGCGCCGCCCAAATTTGATCGCCGGGGACGTAGAAATCGAAATTATTGAATGGACAGTTCCAACACTGGGTCAACGTGCTCGCGATCCTATTGAGGCACCTGACGGTTCCATTTGGTGGACCGGCATGTGGGCCAGTTTAACTGGACGCTTGGATCCGGAAACTGGAATCATGGAGGAATATCGCTTGCCTGCGACTTCCAGACCTCACACCATCGTACCGGATGCGCAGGGAAATATTTGGTACACAGGAAACAGTAATGCCACCATAGGTAAACTCGACCCTCAAACTGGCACCGTAACAGAATACAAAACTCAGGCGCGCGATCCTCATTCAGCGACCTTTCACCCCAATGGCAATCTCTACTTCACTGCCCAGGGTGCCGGCATGCTTGGCCGGTTAAATCCGGCGACGGGCGAGTTGAAAGAAATCGATACTGAACCTCGCCCGTATGGCATCAAAGCAGCCGAGGATGGCACGCTATGGATTGCCTTCAATGGTACAAACAAGATCGGCGCCATGCATCCGGACACCATGGAAGTGAAGTACTACGAAATACCAAACAAAAGAACCCGAGTTCGCCGACTCGATCTGGATAGCAAGGGTATGGTGTGGTTTGTAAATTCCACCATGGGAAAGATCGGAAGGCTGGACCCTGCCACAGGAGAAATCAAGCAATGGGACTCACCCAGCGGCCCCTCATCTCATCCCTATGCTCTAGCAGTGATAGATGATGTTGTCTGGTACAACGAATCCGGTATGCGACCAGATGCTCTGGTGCGATTTAATCCTGCCAGCGAAAGCTTTCAGAGCTGGGCGATTCCATCAGGCGCAGGCATAGTGCGAAATGTGTGGGCAACAGAAGATGGAAATTTACTGATTCATCAAAGCAGCTCGAATCGGGTGGGATTAGTAAAGATTAATTAGTCAGTCGTGGTAAAAAAGACAGGTTTAGTGAATACACAAATCTGGAATAAACAAAAAATGGCGGGCAGAGCATTTTGATTGGTCCGCCATTTTACTTCCTTCGAATTGGAGTACACAGGCCATATGGCGGTATTGACAAGTTAATCACTCAAATCGAGGAAAAACTCCCATCAAGCCATCTGGTACTGACAAGTTAACTACCTAAATCGAGAAGAAAACTTCGATTAGGCATTCCTACTTCGCCACTGCCTTTTCCCAAGACGCTATGTGACGCTGCCAAAGAGGGCTAGATTCAACACGATACTGAATGCTCAGCGACCGGAAAGCGTTAGTACACTTTTTGTGTATGAAGCAATACTGGCATTTCATCGAATAGCATGAGGTGATGCTTGGAATGTCCGTTTGAACGGACATAGTTGGGTCATTGACTACCGCA
>JAESUV010000217.1 GCA_016762975.1 Gammaproteobacteria bacterium
CGAGGTGTAAACCGCGGCTTATACTCCAACGAGGCTGGTCAGGGGTCTGCTCCTATCGCTCACGCAGCAGCTAGAACAGATGAACCTGCCGATGAAGGCATGGTGTCCATCCTTGAGCCTTTTATCGACACCATTGTTATTTGTACGATCACCGGACTGGTGATTCTTTCTTCTGGGGTATGGAAGGAAAAATTCGACAACGAGTTCCAACGCGCGGATATGAGGTTCGTAGCTGGCACCTTTGAGGAATCGAATGCAGAGGATGCGACCGAGCTCTTTTCCTTTCTTAATGGAGATGAATCTAGAGCGAGGAGTTTCTCTGGTGATATTTCTCTATTGGAGGGGCGCGTCGCCGACAGCAACCAAGACTTCACACTGTTGAATTCAAGATCCTTTGCCGAGGATGTCCTCTATTCTAGAGACGGAGAGCCTATCACTGGCGAGGTTTCAGTGTCTGGAGGTAGGCTGGCTGATACCAGTGTGGTGGTGTCCGGCAAGTCGTTGCTGCATTCTGTTCCGCTGACGACGATGGCCTTTACAAAAGGGCTGTTTGGAGATTTCGGTAAATATATTGTTTCTATCGGTCTTATGCTGTTTGCGTTCTCGACCGCGATTGCCTGGTCGTATTACGGAGACCGGGCCATGACATACTTGCTAGGCCCGAAATCTGTACTGCCGTATCGTGTGGTATACGTAATGGGCTTTTTCTATGCGGCGCTGGCGGATACGACCGTCGTGTGGAACATAGCACTTATCACGATCGTATTGATGACGGTGCCGAATCTGATAGGCATGTTGTTCATGCACAAAGAGATGAAGCAGACCGTGAAGAAGTACTGGGAAGAAACCGAGCACGGCAAGCGTAAGACCTAGGAATTAACAACGCCGCACAAAAAAGGGCCGCAGTGGTAGCACTGTGGCCCTTTTTGTTACTGCTAACTGCAAAACATTTCTAGCGAGGAATTGCTTCACCAGGCAGTCGGATATTCTCCACAATTTTCTGCACCTCTAAAGGAGGCTCTGGAGTAAACTTCGCCACGATCAGTGCCACGACTAGATTTGCCACCGTCCCTAGAGAGCCTATTCCTTCCGGGGAAATTCCAAACAACCAATTATCAGCACTGTCAGCAGCCGGGTTAATAATCTTGAAGTAGATAATATAAGCCGCAGTAAATACAAAGCCGACTACCATTCCCGCGATAGCCCCTTCCTTGTTCATGCGCTTCTGAAAAATGCCTAGGACGATGGCGGGGAAGAATGAGGCAGCAGCAAGCCCAAACGCAAAGGCGACTACCTGTGCTACATAGGCAGGCGCATTGATCCCGTAGTAACCGGCTATCAGCACGGCTACCAAGATAGATAGCCGCGCACAGGCGAGTTCTTGTTTCTCGGTAATATTGGGCATGAAGGTGCATTTCAACATGTCATGCGCAATCGAGGTCGAAATTACTAGGAGTAAGCCAGCTGCCGTCGACAAAGCGGCGGCAAGCGCTCCTGCAACTACGAGGGCTATCACCCAAGCAGGTAGCTCTGCAATCTCGGGATTGGCGAGCACCATTATATCTCTATTTACTTCTAACTCATTGAGTTCCGGGTCGCCAACATATTGGATAATACCGTCGTTATTCTTGTCATTGAATGTAATTAGACCGGTGTCTTCCCATTTGGTAAACCACTCTGGCATGGACTGATATTCGGCGTTGCTGACTGTATTGATGAGATTGGTGCGAGCGAAAGCAGCAACAGCAGGTGCAGTYGTRTAGAGGATGGCAATAAAAACCAGCGCATAACCGGCCGAYTTCCGAGCATCTCTYACGCTAGGAACAGTAAAGAAGCGAATGATGACATGGGGCAGTCCCGCAGTRCCGAACATCAATGCCGCRGTTATGAAGAAYACGTCTTGAGTGCTGCGYTGGCCTTCGGTGTAGGTTGCAAATCCAAGCTGTTCGCTAAGACCATCGAGTCTATCSAGCARGTAACCTCCGCCGTAGGCCTCRGTGAGTTCAGAGCCAAAACCGATCTGCGGTATGGGCTGTCCGGTCATCATGATGGAGATGAATATCGCGGGGACCATGAAGGCGAAAATCAAGACGCAATACTGAGCGACTTGTGTGTAAGTTATTSCCTTCATGCCACCCAGTACGGCATAGAAGAACACGATCGTCATGCCTATTAGCACGCCAGTTGTGAAGTCGACCTCAAGGAAGCGAGAGAATACGATGCCGGCGCCYTGCATCTGGCCGCAGACATAAACGAAGGAGACAGAGATGGCGCAGAATACGGCTATTAGCCTGGCAGTCTGTGAGTAGTAGCGATCGCCTATAAAATCCGGCACAGTAAATTTGCCAAATTTTCTCAAGTAAGGTGCTAAGAGTAGGGCGAGCAACACATAGCCGCCGGTCCAGCCCATTAGGTAGAAGGTGCCATCTCTGCCTAGGAAGGAGATGAGCCCGGCCATGGAGATAAAGGACGCGGCCGACATCCAGTCTGCGGCGGTTGCCATGCCATTAGCGAGTGGTGTAACGCCGCCTCCAGCAATATAAAATTCCTTAGTGGACTCGGCACGAGACCAGATAGCGATGCCAATGTAGAGAGAGAAAGAAAGAAAGACGAAAAGATAAGTCCATGTTTGTACACTCATTGTGAATCCTCCTGAGCCGGTTTCGCGCTCTCGTTGGAAGAATCAAGATCGTACCTTTTGTCTAGCTTATCCATAGCACGAATATAATAAAGAATGAGTGCTACGAAAACAAAAATCGAGCCTTGCTGAGCGATCCAGAAGCCTAGCTTAAAGCCGCCGAATCGAATCGTATCTAGCGCGTCGACAAATAGAATCCCGCAGCCGAAAGAAATGAAGAACCAGATAGAGAGTAGGGAGAGTACTAAGCGGATATTGGCTTTCCAGTAGGAATGGGCGCTGGAGTCAGACATGGGCATTCTCTTTTTTTATTGTAGTGCCACTCGCACACTAGGTKKKMWYRYGYWGCYKNATTWAWYKKCWRWKWSYKYMWCACCTAATGAAGATACCGTATAGAAGCCACTATCCTAGGCCAAGTACGCTTTTAGGCTCGAATAGCAGTGCTGTGATTAACTATCGATCTGCTGCTGTAGGTAATTTTGCAGCTTGATCTTGAACTTGCCRCGACTCGAATCYGCAGCGCGATTGTAYTCGCGAAAGAACTGGCGMATKGTTTGGCGTTCGAGTTGAGGATATTGTTCCARCGCCGCGTTAATTTCTGGATCGCCAGATTCCAATATGGCCTCACACAATAGCTTAACCACAGACGGTTTCTTTTTCTTCCTTAGGTGGCCATTTTCCAAATCGCTTATGGATTTGGTTACCGCATCGTAGTCGAGATCACGCATGAGCTTGCCGATGAATTGTAGTTGACGACGTCGCGCTCCATAGCTATTGGGTAGTCGATTGTATTCCTCGATGGCAGATATCAATATCTTATTCAACGATAGTTTTCTTAAGACTGTAGAGYTATAGGTGGTCAGCTTCTTCCCGAGTTGCTGTAAATCGGTAGCATCTTGTTTGAGCTGAGTCTTGCTCGGTRTGTCTAACTCTGTAGTAGGTGTGTATTTCATAGTTGTTATAAGTAAAAAAGCTGTGCTAAACCGAGGAACACGAAAAAACCGACTGAGTCGGTTACCGTAGTTAGTGCGACAGACCCRGCAAGGGCTGGATCGATCTTAATGCGATTGAGAAATAGTGGTAGATAGGCGCCGGCTAGAGCTGCTACGACTAGATTGATCATCATGGCCGCGGCTATAACTAAGCTCAGCGGYAAATCTCCATACCAGGCGAAGGTAATTRCTGCGATAACGAYTGCCCATGCTGCRCCRTTCAGGCCGGCCACACCAAGYTCTCTCACTAACAGCCAGCGGCTATTAGACTGRCTGATGTGYCCGAGAGCTAGGCTYCTGATAACTAGSGTGAGCGTCTGTGTGCCAGCTACGCCACCCATATTGGCAACTATGGGCATGAGTACRGCGAGRTAGACAACCTGGTCGAGAGTGTCTTGGAAGAGGTAGATTACACCYGAGGCRAGCACAGCCGTCATTAGGTTWACACCGAGCCAAAGGGCGCGGCGTCTCGCGGTTTTWAGAATAGGYGCGAAGCTGTCGTCTTCTTCATCGAGTCCCGCCATGCTCATTAACGAGTGATCGGCGTTGTCCTTGATGACATCGACTACATCATCGATGGTGATACGACCGACAAGCTTGCCARCCGAATCCACAACGGGAGCGGATACCCAATCGTGTCKCTCGAATAACTGCGCTACCTGCGTAGCTTCCATATTGACGGGTATGGCGTTGATATCTTCGCGCATTATGTCTCTAACAGTTGTATGCGGATCTGACACTAAGAGCTTGCGCAGTGGCAATATGCCTAAGAACTTGTCCTCRCGGTCTACTACAAGGAGGTTGTCTGTCATCTCTGGGAGGCTTTCATGACGTCTTAGATAGCGCAGCACGAGCTCTAGAGTGTGACCGCGGCGCACGGTAATTGTATCCATGTTCATTAGCCCGCCAGCTGTGTCTTCATCGAAGGATAGGATGGTTTCGACACGYWGCCGGTCTTGTTCATCCATCGCTCGCAATACTTCTACCGTCACCTGATCAGGYAGCTGCTGWAGAATATCAGCYAGGTCGTCGGTTTCTAGACCCTCGGTGAGTTTTACTACCTGCTGKGCATCTAGCTCGCTMAGAAACTCAGATTGCAGATCYTCGTTAAGGYCTTGTAGGACTTCACCCTCGACATTTTTGTCGATTAACTGCCAGAGGACGTTACGCGTCTTCGGAGGAGAAGATTCGAGAAGGTGGGCAATACCTGCGTTAGGCAGCGATTTTAAGAGTTGCCGAACCTCATGGAGAGAGCCACTGTCCAGCGCTTGATTGAGTTCAAGTGCGACAGTTTCCTGAGATTGAGGTTTCTTGGTTTGAGACATTGTATTGCTTGGCCCTGTGCTCAGTTTGAGGTTCGCTAAGTGAGTGCGAATCCGCTTCAGATGGCAGGGGCATCGCTGGCGCCAACGCGGGATTGCGCAATTCTACAGCCAAATGCAGCCTAATAGAACTTAAACAAGCTTCGACGAATGGCTGTCTATGGCGGACGCAGGGGCGGAAAGCGAAGGGTCTAGGTGGAGGGGGTTGCTATTCGGGTTCGTCAAAGCGATTCTGGATTAGGGCGAGTATGGCGGACATAGCTTGTTTTTCATCGGCACCGTCGACCTCGATTGAGACCTCGGTGCCTTGAATAGCAGCGAGCATCATCAGCGAGAGGATACTTTTACCATCGACCATTTTCTCTTGGCCGATCTGGACCGTGCTTTCTAGGCTGCCAGTTAGCTCAACTAACTTGGCCGCAGCTCGAGCATGCAATCCGGCTTTGTTAATGATGGTGGTTGTCTCTTTTAGCATGTTTTTTTAAACCGTACCGCCTAGATTGTTTCAGCTTTCAACCGAGATCGCGATGGCGTATTTGCACATTCTTGATCTTCGACGAAAAGTACTTGCCTAACTTCTCGCCGATGTAGACGGAGCGATGTTGGCCTCCCGTGCAGCCTACAGCAACAGTGATATAACTGCGATTATTGCTTTCATACTTTGGTAGCCATTTCTCTAGGTAAGCCCTTATGTCATTGGTCATTTCTTGAACCTCTTCTTGAGAGTCGAGAAATTTCGCAACATCGGGGTGAAGTCCAGTCAGTGATCGAAGCGCTGTGTCCCAATAAGGGTTGGGTAGGCAGCGAGCATCGTAGACCAAATCAGCATCTACCGGAATGCCGTTTTTAAATCCAAAAGATTCGAAGAGTAGTGCCATGCTGGTTTCGTTGTTTTCCAGCAGACGGGTTTTTACTAAATCTCTCAATTGATGAAGGGACATATTGCTAGTATCGATAATCAGGTTTGCCATCATAGAAATCGATTCCAGTAATGCTGATTCGATATCGATTGCTTCGCGAAGATCGGTAGACTCGTTGCTTAAGGGGTGCTTGCGACGGCTCTCGCTGAATCGCTTAAGCAGAGTTTGACTGTTGGCGTCGAGGAATATTATCTCTGTGGGTAATTCTCTCGTCCGTAGTTCGCTGATAATTTCAGGCGCTTGTTGTAAGTCGGCGGAGATATTGCGAGCGTCAATACTGACGGCTACATTTGGCAGATGGGTATCGTCATTGCTGATGCGGTCCGCGAGCGCTGGCAGCAAGCTAGCTGGCAGATTGTCGATGCAATAGTAGCCCCGATCCTCGAGGATATGCAGTACTGTACTTTTTCCAGAGCCCGATCTACCACTGATTATAGTTAGCTTCATCAAAGTCAGCCCATTTTGGGTAAAGCGTTGCAATTCCCTGGAGCCTCAGTTGCATGCAGGAGCTCTTAGTAAGTGATCGCAATATTGTACAAGTCTTCGCTATCGTTAGTATGTCGTATTGTGTGGCAAAAATCCTCGTCATTGAACAAGGTTGCAAGCCCGGCGAGGGTGCGTACGTGTTCATCGTTCTCTTCACGAGGAACAAGCAAAACAAATAAAATATCTACGGGTTTGTTGTCTAAAGAGTCAAAGTCAACGGGCTGATCTAGGGTTATTAACGCCCCGATAATATTTTTGCAGGGAGCGAGGCGGCAGTGAGGAATGGCTATACCATTCCCTAGGCCGGTCGAGCCAAGCTGTTCGCGAGCCATGAGCGCGTCGAATACCTCGGCTGCCTCCAATGAGTCAATATTCTCTGAGATGATCTGGCTTATCTTGGTTAGTATTCTCTTCTTACTTACGCCTTCGATTTGGCAGTGGCAGCGTTCAAGGCTAAGTATGTCTTCCAATTGCATTGCTATACTTTCTCTAATTCTTAGTGATTGGGATGAATATTCTGGTTCGTTCAGCTTGCCAGTCGTTTTCGTTCGTTAGAAGGAGGAATGGAGAGCGACTCTCGGTATTTGGCAATAGTGCGCCTAGCCACATTGATGCCTTTCTCTTCTAACAAATTGGTTATCTTGCTGTCGCTTAGCGGCTTCCTTGTATTTTCTACAGCGATTAGTTTACGAATTATTGCGCGAATTGCCGTGGAGGAGCATTCTCCGCCACCCTTGGTGGAAACGTGGCTCGAAAAGAAATATTTCAATTCGAAGATGCCTCTGGGTGTGTGCATGTATTTCTGTGTTGTGACCCGCGAAATCGTTGATTCGTGCATGCTAACTGCCTCGGCGATATCGTGGAGCACTAACGGTTTCATCGCTTCTTCTCCATACTCGAGAAAACCCTTTTGGTGTTCGACTATGCGCTTAGAGACCTTCATCAATGTTTCGTTACGACTCTGCAGGCTCTTGATGAACCATTTGGCTTCCTGCAAATTGTTACGTAAATAATTATTATCGTTACTGGTGTCGGCGCGTTTTACAAGAGAGGCATAACCACTGTTGATGCGGATTTTTGGCGCTGTTTCGGGGTTTAGCTCGACTTTCCATTTTCCCGAAGCGTTGTCTTTGCTCACGATCACGTCTGGCACGATATAGCTAGTTGAAGGCGGGCAGATGCTCGACCCTGGTCTTGGGTTCAAGCTTTCTACAAGGGTAATTGCCGCGCTTAGCTCGCTCTCCTTTAGCTTCGTTCGTCGCATGAGCTGTGCGTAGTCTCGATTGCCAAGGAGGTCGATATGCTCGCCAATCACAAGTTTGGCATGACTAACGGCTTTCTCATTCTCTGGAGAGTCAATTTGTGCAAGCTGTAGCATGAGGCATTCGGACAGGTTTCTGTAACCGACGCCAATAGGATCAAATTGCTGGATGCGGTGGAGAACGGCGACTATTTCATCAGTTTCTATCTCTAAGTCACTATCGAAGCCACTGTGTATAGATTCCAGATCAACAGTGAGCATGCCGTTGCTATCTATAGCATCAATAATTGCGAGTGCAATTGATGCGTCCTTCTCAGACATGTGGGTTAGATTGAGCTGCCAAAGAAGGTGATCTTGCAGYGTGYCTTCGGCACTGGTACGMGACTCAAAGTCAGTGGAATCTCCATCAAAGGAGCTTGAATGMGACGAAGTACCTGGATARATGTCATCCCAATGCGCATCTACGCCAAGRTCGCTGGGGATATCRTTCTGCCAATCGTTGTCYTCGCTATTTAAYTCGGYGTTRTCTTGGGTAGTCGTGCTRGCTTCAGCATCAGTGGCTGCTTTYGGGTCTGTGGTAGTTGAGCTGTCTGCAGGAATTGGGGTTTCATCGTCTTCGTTATTTTCTATCAACTCCAACATTGGGTTTGATTCTAACGCTTGATGAATTTCTTGCTGAAGGTCGAGTGTTGAGAGTTGCAGAAGTCGAATAGCTTGCTGCAGCTGAGGAGTCATGGTCAGTTGCTGACCTAGCTTGAGCTGAAGCGAAAGTTTCATGAAGAACGCATCTTAGGGCCGAGTGGGAGAATTATAAATATTCTAAGTTTTTTGGAGCCGACTAGCCACGTAATAATATGTTCGATTATAGCAAGATTCATGCCTGTATTGCATAGCCTTTTCGGCAAGTATTTTTGAATCCGATTTGCAATGTATGGCTGGAATTAGCTGCGAATTTTTGAGATGAAATTGATGCTCAGCTTGCGCTGTTGCTGAGCTATATTTGAAATTGATCGCCTAGGTAAACTTCTCTCACTTTTTCATTGGAAAGAATGGCAGAGGCATTTCCTTCGGCGATGATTTGCCCTTCACTTACGATGTAAGCCTTTTCGCATATGTCTAAGGTCTCACGAACATTGTGATCAGTGAGGAGTATGCCGATGTTACGTGCCTTGAGATGTTGGATGATCTGCTTGATATCGCTCACGGAAATTGGGTCTACGCCGGCGAATGGTTCGTCCAACAAGATAAATTTCGGATCGGTAGCCAGCGTTCGGGCAATCTCTGTTCTTCTGCGCTCACCGCCAGAAAGACTCATGCCTTTATTGTGCCGAATATGTTGGATGTTGAATTCTTCGAGAAGCGATTCCAGTTTGTCTCGTTTCTCGGCACTACTAAGATTTTTGCGCGTCTCTAAAATTGCAAAGATATTATCTTCGACGCTAAGCGTGCGAAAGATGGAGGAGTCCTGCGGTAGATAGGCGAGGCCATGGTTGGCTCGTTGATGCATTGGGGCATCAGTGATGTCATTGCCCCCAAGTAGTACCTTACCTTTGTCAGCTGTGACTAGTCCTACGATCATATAGAAACAGGTGGTCTTACCCGCTCCATTGGGGCCTAACAGTCCGACGATTTCACCGCGCTGGATCGAAATGGAGACGTCGCGAACGACTTCTCTCTTCTTATAACTCTTGGCAAGGTTTAGTGCTTCTAACATAGGCTTATCAATTTGAGGAGTTAAACGCACCGCTGCAAGGGCCTACCGTGTCGCGGATGAGGTCTTGCTCAGCGATGTACACGATCGCGCTGCACTTGAAATTAGAGGTCGGTGATTCAATAACGGCCTCTCCGATGAGTTCGACCACATTAGCGCCATCACTTTCGTCTGTGTAAAACGAGATGCTATTGCTGGAGCCCTTCACCGGTTCATCGCTAGAATCAAGTTGCTGCTCATAGTACACAGGCGTGCCGATTACAGTAACCTTGCTGACTTCTCCRCTGCTGACGATGCTTTCGATYGTGGCMGTGTCTCCGCGAATTTCCATAGTGCCTCGYGTAATTATAACGTTGTCAGACAGCTCCATTAWGCGGATTCCAYYTTCGATGSTCATGCGCGAGCCGCCGTCKGCACTAAACAATAATTCYTGRSCCTTGTCGGCTTCTAGCGAGAAAGAACTGCTRATAGACAGACAGCCAAGGGTGATGATAGTTGCCAGYCTCTTTGGRGARGTRCCTCTAATTTGTCGCTTGTTCATATCGGCCTCTAATTTCACGCAAGAAGGTGATYTCGTCGYTTCTAAGGTTGGCTATCATTCCTATCGACGAYTGTTGTAGCGTGGAMGTTACAACAGAAACGGCGTGATCGGTCTCTAAGATTTCAGAATCTGGATTCAGCRTTAGAAATTCGGTGGACATCAACGTYCTATTGCCAAACTCRTCGAGGCTGTAGACTTGAACATTGCCKYGCAGCTCTATTCTATCAAGGGCTCCATCCGCAGCCGTTTCAGCTATAAAAATTCTGCCGGAATTAGCTACGATRTTCCAGCGCGARTYACCATCCTGAAACAGCCGGATAAACGGTTTCTCAAGCTCRGTGGTGTCATCATTGTAGTGAATTTGGCGCTCTGCCTGCAGTGTGTAATCAATATTGCCTTCGGCATCGTAAAGTATTGTATTGATGCCTTCAGAGTAAGCATTGAAGTCCAGGCTTGGGTTTGTGGTGAGAGGCTCGGCTTCATTGCTCAAATTATCGAACGAATTTATGCCGATGAACAAGGCTATCGCGATTATTCCTGGAACGATGATGAGGCCTATCCTTTGCATAATTTATTAGCGTTTGGAATTGGTTGCAAGGTGTTGAAGCCTAACATGAATTTGTTGCTTTAGTGATCCAAATAGTTGGATGAGTTAGTAGGCTCTAGCACGGAGAATACGCTAGTGATTGGCTTGTGAGGCTAAGATGAAATCGGTGATTTCTCTAACAGCACCTTCACCGCCAGAGCGAGAGGTGATTGCGGTTACTTCTCCTTTCACGTCGGGGTGCGCGCCAGGAACTGAAAAACTTAAGCCCACGGCTTGCAAGACGGGGAGGTCAGGCAGGTCATCGCCAGCATAAGCAATAGCGTCCGCTGCGGTTTCTGTATTGGTAATTATTTCACTGAGGACATCGATTTTATCTTCGCGGCCCTGATAAAGGATGTCGATACCTAGGTCGGCGGCACGCTTGGTAACGATTTTTGATTCCCGTCCAGTGATAATTCCCACAGGGATGCCTGCGTGCATCAACATTTTAATGCCATGGCCGTCCAGACTGTGGAAGGCCTTGCTCTCGTCTCCGGAATTGGAGAAGTAGAGTCTGCCATCGGTTAGAATGCCGTCAACATCGAGCAGCAATAGTTTGATCTTGCTGGCTGATTCGATCGCCTGTTCTTCAGCGTTGTTAAATATCATTGCATCCTTCCAGGCTAGACTACATTCGACTGAAGTAGGTCATGCATTTTCAACATGCCCTCGACAGCTTGAGACTCGCTCTTAACGATGAGCACATACACATTTGACTCCTGCATTATTTTAGCAGCTTCCGCTGCTAGAGCATTGGCACTTATGTATTTAAAGCTTAGCGACATGACTTCGTCGACTGTGATTTCTTGTATGTTCTTGCCGGAATCTATTGTGCGCCGCAAATCACCATCGGAGAAAACGCCTAGAAGGTTTCCATTTTCACCTATTATGGTTGTTAGTCCGAAGCCTTTGCTGCTCATTTCAAGTAGTGCTTCCGGCAAAGATGTACCGCTCATGACTTTTGGGATAGCGCTGCCCACGTGCATAACATCTCGCACTTTGACTAAGAGGCGTCTGCCAAGATTTCCACCTGGGTGAGAAATAGCAAAGTCATCACGGGTAAAACCCCTAGCTTCCAGTAAGGCCATGGCCAGTGCGTCGCCAAGCACCAGTGCGGCAGTTGTGCTTGATGTGGGTGCTAGCCCTAGAGGGCAGGCTTCTTCATCCACTGTGGCATCGAGATTTGCAGATGCGGTTTTGGCTAATTCGGACTGCGTATCACCGGTTAGGCTAACGAGGGGAATGCCTTTTCGTTTCAGTACCGGTAGCAGGGATAGTATTTCTTTTGTGGTGCCTGAATTGGATATCGCAAGTACAACATCATGTGCCGTTATCATGCCGATATCGCCGTGACTCGCCTCGGCTGGGTGTACGTACATGGCTGTCGTGCCGGTACTGGCAAGCGTGGCAGCAATCTTTTTGCCAATGTGACCAGACTTTCCCATGCCAATCACTACTACGCGCCCCTTGCTGGCCAATATTATCTCGCAGGCCTTTACGAAGTCGGCATCTATACGATTGAGTAGTTCCGAGACGGCTCGGGTCTCTATCTCTATGGTTCTTAGAGCGCTGGAAATGAGGGGGGATTCGGAGTTCATAATGAGCTGATCATACCTTAGGCGAGTGTGTCAGACTACTTTGGAGAGAGCTTGTTCAAATCTGGTAAATCATTACACTAAACCAACAAACATAGAGTGACATGAAAACGGCGCCATTGAATCGGCTGATCATCTTGCCCTTCTTTACAGCGGTATAGCAGAAGTAGGCCAGCATGAGCGTAAGTACTAGTACACCGGCAAAGTCTCGATAGAGGAGGGCGGGTTCGATCGCACCTGCTGCAAACAAGCCAGGAAAAGGCAGGACTGCGAGCAAATTTAGAATGTTCGATCCAACAATATTGCCTATCGCAAGGTCATGATGTCCTTTAAGCACGCAAGTCACCGATGCTGCCAATTCGGGAAGGCTGGTACCGAATGCAACAACAGTAAGGCCGATGATCGCTGTAGAAACGTCAAGCGATTCGGCAATAGATGTAGCAGCCGCCACGAGTGCCTCTGCGCTCAATACCAAGAGAATGAGGCCCATTACCATATAAGCTGCAGACTGCAGGCTACTTGTATCGCTGGGGTCCTTGTCGCTGAGTTCGGGTGGTGGCCTTGTTTTAACTTTTTTGCGGAATAGTCTGTAGCCGAAGTAGAAGGTAATGACTATTAATACCACGGCGTCGAATACACCAAGGAAGAGATCTAAAAATAAAGCACCGGTAACGAAGGTGACAAGAAGCAGTGCAGGAATCTCTTTGCTAACGAGCGACGCGGGAGGCTTGAGGGGGCTTATCATTGCCGCAATGCCGAGAGCCACTCCAATGTTGAAAAGGTTTGAGCCGAGAGCATTGCCAACAGCCAATTCGGGCTTGTTATTGAGCGCCGAAACGGCAGAAGAAAAAATCTCAGGCGCGGACGTGCCAAACGCAACGATAGTTAGGCCGATCATCAATGGGGAAACCCCAAAGTTTCGCGCGAGGACTGAGGCGCCAAACACAAACTTGTCCGCCCCCCAGATTAAACCAATAAATCCGAGGACGATAATGACCGTGTCGAGGAACATATACGAAGTATTCTTAATGCYARGAATTAGAAGCGGCYAATTAGAAGATTCTTTGGAGAGCTTTGCAAGTAATAATTTATTGAACTGTGTATTTGATGTAAACTGCYCCACTGCTCTATAGAYGTTCAGTCCGCATTCAGCTCATTTTYTGTATTTTGGCGCTGTAGGTATCCCCTTAGCGGGTTYTAGGACNTGGCTTCGAGTAWYGATCAAGGATAAGCAAATGAAATCATTGAATAAATATGYARTTGCCCTTGCCTTGATAGGCATGTTTCCAGTGCTCAGCTWTGGCCAACAATAYACGGCTGTAGAGACTGCTGARATTGGGGTCGAGAAATTATTGAGCACGGTTCAGGAGTCCCGCGCGTTGTTCCTCACGGACCGCGAYAGCTACTTCGCTGGAATTGAAGAAGTGCTCAATACAATAGTKGACTTTAATGCTGTCGCAGAAGTGGTCATGAATCGTTATGCCGCATCGGCGAGCGATGCTCAGAAGGTTCGTTTTGCAGAGATTTTGAGGCAAACGTTGACGCGTTTCTATGGTGCCTCCTTGGTTTCTTACCAGGGGCAAGAACTAGCCTTCCTTCCATCGAAGAATGCAGATGCAGATGCAGATCCGCGTGCCGATACCATAGTACGTATGGAGCTGCGCGGCGGTGATTCTAATTTGGAATTGCAGTATCAAATGTTTCTTAACGAAAACGACGAGTGGAAACTTAAAAATCTAAGTCTGGTTGGCATCAATTTGGGTAGGCAGTATTTTACTCAGTTTTCTGCCTTGATGGGCCAGAATGACAATGACATCGATGCCGTGCTAGATAACTGGAAGTAAGTTGGAGTATTAGATTGGACGCGAATCAGATTACCACTCTGCTTGATGCAGAGCTTACCGAGTGTCAGGTGACCGTTGACGGCGGTGATGGGAAATATCTTGTAACCGTTGTCGGTGATGTGTTCGAAGGATTGAACGCCGTAAAACGGCAACAAGCCATCTACAAGATTTTGAACGAGCACATACAGAGCGGGGCTATTCATGCAGTTACGATGAACTTGATGACCGCGAACGAAAGACAGGCCTCCTGAACACACCTTCTTCCCGCCGAGAAAATAAATGGATAAATTACTAATCAAGGGAGGCGTAAGCCTTCAGGGCGAGATTCGAATTGCAGGCGCGAAGAATTCCGCCTTGCCTATTCTGGCGTCTACTCTTCTTACCCGTGAAACAGTGCAGATTTGTAATTTACCGCATTTGTTCGATATCACTACGATGATTGAGTTGCTCGGTTGTATGGGAGTAGAGCCTGTAGTCGATGAGAAATTGAATGTAGAAGTTAATAGCAGCACGATCAAACAGTTTAGTGCGCCTTATGAATTGGTTAAGACGATGCGGGCATCGATCTTGGTGTTAGGCCCATTATTAGCGCGCTATGGCCAGGCAGAAGTTGCACTGCCAGGTGGTTGTGCTATCGGTAGCCGGCCTGTGAATCTACATATTTCAGCCTTGCAGGCGATGGGCGCAGACATCAATGTCGAGGACGGCTACATCAAAGCCTCTGTCGATGGAAGGTTGAAGGGTGCCCATATCTTTATGGACCTTGTAACCGTAACTGGGACAGAGAATGTCATGATGGCTGCTACTCTGGCCGATGGCGAGACCATTATTGAAAACGCGGCGCGGGAGCCTGAGGTCGTAGACTTGGCCGACTGTTTAGTGAAAATGGGTGCGATTATATCTGGGCAGGGCAGTGATACGATCACGATTACAGGCGTGAAAGAACTCCATGGTTGCAGTTACTCAGTGATGCCGGATCGAATCGAGACGGGTACCTATTTAATTGCAGCAGCAGCAACGCGCGGGCATATTAAGGTTAAAGATACGCGGCCTGACATTTTGGAAGCGGTGCTTATCAAATTGGAGCAGGCCGGTGCCGACATTAAGGTGGGCGATAACTGGATCGAGTTGAACATGCATGGCAAGCGTCCTAAGTCCGTATCCCTGCGTACAGCTCCTTACCCTGCCTTCCCCACGGACATGCAGGCACAATTTACCGCACTTAATGCGATAGCAGATGGCACGGGCTCGATCACGGAAACAGTTTTCGAGAATCGCTTTATGCACGTTCACGAAATGAATCGCATGGGTGCCGATATAACGGTAGAAGGCAATACCGTTATAGTCAAAGGTGTGAAAGTGCTAAAAGGCGCGCCGGTGATGGCGACAGACCTGAGAGCTTCAGCTAGTTTAATCATCGCTGGGCTTGTTTGTGAAAACGAAACGATCGTGGACCGTATTTATCATATCGATCGCGGTTACGAGTGTATCGAAGAGAAGCTTCAGCTTCTCGGTGCTAAGATTCGACGGGTGCCTGGGTAATGGATGTTAGTTGTCCGCTTATTTGTGAGAAAATTTACTAATGAACGCTATTTAATATGAATTCTGATCAACTAGTCATAGCCCTTACCAAAGGCCGTATCTTGGATGAAGTGCTGCCCTTGTTTGAGCAGGCAGGTATCGTGCCYGCAGAAGACATCAGCAAGAGTCGTAAATTGATTTTCGACACCAATAGAGAGAACGTAAAGCTCATGGTGATCAGAGGCAGTGAYGTTCCARCTTATGTCGAATTTGGCAGTGCAGACATGGGGGTGGTAGGCAAAGACCTGTTGCTTGAGTACGGCGATGAGGGGTTCTACGAACCATTGGATCTAAAGATAGCTGCCTGCCAAATGATGACGGCAGGGCCGATTAATGCCCCGCCAGTACAGGGCAGGTTGAAGGTTGCGRCRAAATTTACCAATATTGCCAAGAGGTATTTTGCGGAGCAGGGTCAACAGATTGAACTTATCAAATTAAACGGTGCACTCGAAYTGGCTCCAATGATGGGTCTGGCCGATGCCATTGTAGACATCGTGGATACRGGGAAAACCCTAGAGGCTAATGGTCTGGAGCCGCGTGAGTTGATCGCGCAAATAAGTTCGCGAATTATTGTGAACAAGGCATCGATGAAAATTAAGAATTCCCTGATCCGAGAGATTTTGGGTCAGCTGGCCGACGCAGTGGACAAGAAGTAAAGAACACTTTCGAAGACAACCACCTCCTGACTATCACTATCCATCATGCCTATTAGCAATATTTCTTTAAATCGCCTGAATACATCCGAGCCTGATTTTGAGGTTCGTCTCGCGAAGTTGTTGCAGCGCGAAATGATTGTATCCAAAGAAGTCACTACTATTGTTAGCGATATCTTGCAGCAGGTAAGGGCTAGAGGCGATGCTGCTGTGGTGGAGTATACAAATCAATTCGATAGTTTTACGGCAGACTCGATCGATAATTTGGTGGTGTCGCAGGAACAGTTGCAGGGCGCTCTAGATAGCATCTCCAAAGAGCAGCGCGATGCGCTCCGCCACGCCGTTGAGCGAATTAGAAATTATCACGAAAAACAAAAACAAGATTCGTGGACTTACCAAGAGGCCGATGGTTCAGTTTACGGTCAGAAGATAAGTCCACTGAAGCGGGTCGGCGTGTACGTTCCCGGCGGAAAGGCCAATTACCCATCGTCTATGCTTATGTTAGCAATTCCGGCTCAGGTTGCTGGAGTCAAAGAAATAATCGCCACGGTTCCCACGGCCTATGGTGAAGAAGGAAGGCTCGTGTTTGCAGCCGCAGCCCTCGCTGGCGTCACCGAGTTGTATACAATCGGTGGAGCGCAGGCTATAGCGGCTCTGGCCTATGGCACACAGACGATTCAGAAGGTAGATAAGATAGCCGGTCCTGGGAATATTTTCGTTACCGTGGCGAAGAAGTTAGTCTTCGGCGAGGTAGGTATCGATATGATAGCTGGTCCCTCCGAGCTTACGATTATCTGTGATGGTAAGACGAACCCTGATTGGATTGCGATGGATATGTTCTCTCAAGCGGAACATGACGAACAAGCGCAATCAATATTGATTGCTAGTGATGCTGGCTTCCTCGAAGAGGTAAAGAAAAGCGTCGATAGATTGCTGCCGGCTATGAGYAGGCRYCGAATTATTKCTGAATCGATGAGCAATCGCGGTATTTTTATTCAGGTTAAGGATTTGCAGGAGGCGGCAGAGGTTAGCAATCTTATCGCGCCGGAGCATTTAGAGCTTTCTGTAGAAGACCCCAATGCCTTATTGGATTCTATTGACAATGCTGGGGCAATTTTTATGGGCCGTTACAGTGCTGAGGCCCTGGGCGATTACTGTGCTGGCCCGAGTCATGTCTTGCCGACTTCTGGTTCTGCGAAATTCTTTTCGGCATTGGGTGTGTATGACTTTCAGAAGCGCAGTTCTATCATCAATTGCTCTGAGGCTGGCGCACATGTTTTAGCAGGCACCGCCTCGGTCATTGCGCGAGACGAACACCTCGAGGCTCATGCCCTTTCTGCCGAGTATCGCCTCAAACGCTGATAACTAAAGAATAACTAAAGAGTGGAAGACTCCTTACCTTGGTTAGCTAAGGCTCGATGATAATGGCCTGGCCAAACCCCAATATAGTGGGTAGTAC
>JAESUV010000218.1 GCA_016762975.1 Gammaproteobacteria bacterium
GGCACGGCTGCCCCGCTACCGAACGTGAATAGCGTCGATCTGGCCAACATCTTCGACCAGGAGTTTGCAGACCGAGTTCTTGCCGCCGACCTTGGCCAATGGAAAGGCCCGTTTGTTAGCAACCGCGGACAGCACTGGCTGCGCATAGTAGAACGCAGCCCTGCAAGTATTCCTGCGCTGGAGCAGATTGCCGATCTCGTGCGACTCGAATGGATCGCAGCTGAAGAAGAGACTCGTCTTCAGCTGGAGGTGGACAAACTCTGGGACCAGTACACCATCGTGATTAGCAATAATGAGTCTGATTAATTGACCATGCGCAGATTCATGCTAGAACCAGCTCGCCCTTGGCTGGCTTCCGTCTGCGCGCTCCTCCTCTCCAGCATACTGCTGTCTCCTACTGCCATGGCTCACGACATTGATGTGACCGGCGTCGCCCGCGTATTTCTGGACGAACTCGATACCAATCAATACCGACTCTCCATTGTCGACCGGCAGGTTCCTCCTCTATTTAATATAGAACGCATTCTCCCCGAGCGCTGCACTGGACTACCACCGGGCCGATTCAGCTACCGCTTTCAATGCGAGCCCGCACTAAGCACTGACGACGTGCTCACCTTCCCCTGGTCGTTAGAAGGGTTGGTCCTCATTACCCGCTGGGCCGACGGCAGTGATGTGTCCGGATATTTTCCTGGAGATGGCAACATCATCGAAGTACCGATGGCGCAAATGAAGGCTGGGGCGTCCTCTATTGGCAACTTAGCGCGCCGTTATCTAGAATTGGGCGGCGAACACATACTGTTTGGTATAGATCATCTGCTCTTCGTTCTCGGCTTGTTGCTATTACTGCAAGGGTTCTGGAAGTTATTAAAAACCATTACTGCATTTACAGTAGCGCATAGCATCACCCTCGCCTGCGCAGTACTTGGAATCTTTCCTGTACCCGGCGCCCCCATAGAAGTTTTGATAGCACTTTCTATTGTATTTCTTGCCCGGGAAATCTTGATGGCCCAGCGAGGGAAAATCACACTAGTGCATAAGAAGCCATGGATAGTTGCCTTCGCATTCGGCCTTATACACGGATTTGGTTTCGCGGGCGCGCTAGGTGAACTCGGACTCAACGATGCCGACATTCCATTGGCATTGCTGTTTTTCAATATCGGCGTGGAAGTGGGTCAGGTGGCCTTTATTAGTGCGTTACTTATTCTGCACTTCGCGTTCACGAAATACTTTAACCATCTCTGGCCCAGCCTGCAACGCGGGCTTGCCTATGGCCTGGGTGGTATTGCCAGCTACTGGTTCATCGAGCGAATTCCCAGTCTATTTATTGTGTAATACTAAACTAGCTAGAGCCTACTGGAATAAACCGCAATCAATCTCACTTCATCGCGCCTGGTATTGCTGGTGACAGGATTCACAAGGCGGATACAGGGCATCGTTTCCTGCGGAGGACAATGCCTCTTCATCTTTATTCTCTGCGGCAATGATGACTAGTCTCGCCGCCTCTATCATCTGCTGATTATAGGTTTTCCAATCTGCTTCGACTGCTGTGGCCACTTCATCCTCGCCCGCGCCACCAAGGCGCAGCAAGTTACCTGCGGCTATGACCGAAAGCGCGGCATGCCTAACTTCCTGCCACTGCGCCTCTGTCTCTAACTGATAGGCACCCCATATCGTTGTCGTCGCCGGGGTGATCAAGCCATTCATGATTTCTTTCACACTGAGCAATGGCTGCTGMGCATCCGTCTGTGCGAGGCTCACACTCAAACAGAGCAGGCTAATAAGGCTGACAGCAATAACTGTAAATTTCTTCTTCATCTCTCACCACTCCTATAGATATTTCGAGCGCCTAACAGCCTGCTCATCATGGCATTAGATATGCCTCACGTTAATGCGCCACATCAACAACTAACGGCACAAAAAAGCCGACTTCAGTGTCGGCTTTTTTGTGAAACGTGCGCAGCTACTTCGCTTCTCTCGCTTCTTTTTCTTCCAATCTTGCTCCTGCTAAAATCCCAGGTAGCGCGTAGTTGCCCTCGTGACAAGCGTACTCGTAAATCTTGTCCTCAACGGCATTCATGGGGAGTTCACCCTTCCATGCTGTCGTATAAACCTTCGGGTCWTCAACRGTAAATTGATACAGAAGAGTTTCATCTGCTACGCGGGTGAAACGTTCGGTCACCTTCGCGTCAGATGATAAAWAGAAGTAATGACGCAGCGCGCCTCGAAARCTCTGCTGTGGGTGATAATTGGTTGTCTCCACTACCAAAGTATCACCCTCGTAATAGCCAATCGAATCGCCTAGCCACTTCGGAATATCTGAATGTTCAGCGCTACGCATCCGAATGATGCGCGCATCGTGGTTCATCTCAGCCATGATCATCACATAACCTTCAGTCTGCACAATTTGGCTGTGATTGTTATACAGAACCGGCAACATCGGCGGGCCACCGGAGGAACCGAAACCCACTAGACAGCGCTCGCCTAAGGGACGCGCCTCAGGCCCGGCAAACGGGCCCGGTCCAGCTGCTCTAGCCCCGAAAATAGCGCGTTGCGCACCTTCTGCCCAAGGCAGACGGCCGTTCTGCGGCTCCACTAGAATGGAGGTGCGAATCTCACCATTGATCATGGCCATGCGCTCACCCGGATCCATCCAAAAAGTGTTATAACCACCTACATCGGGTTCGCCATCGCTAGGCGCTGAGGTCAGGTCTTGAAGGTAGCTGTCACCAGTCTGACCAATTCTTGCTGCCTCTTCCTCTGTAATGGTGAGCTTTCCATTGAACTGCTCGCCACGCTCCAGCATCGTTACCGTAGCAATGCTGTAGACACCCTGTAGATCTGGTGCTCCAAAGCTCAATCGAGGCGCCACATAATCCTGTGCGACTGCTATCTGGCCACCAGCCAAAGCGACGCCACTACCTAGAATTACCCACGCTAATTTTAATCTAGTCATGCCCCTTGTTCCCCTCTCACTAATACAGACAGCGATTTGCTGCCTACTCAATTCTGCGTCAATTCTAACATTCACACGCATTTACAGATACATGGGAAGAGTTAGATCGGCCGGAACGAAGTTATTGGCGCATCAAAGGGCGCATCCGTCACAATACTCATCAACTTTTTGGCAATTATCTGCTTTAATCAGCCAAGCCTATTCCATCAGTTCTGAACAATTATCTGCTGGACTCCAAACTAACTGCACACGAAATGACGCAACTCAATTGGCACAACTAGCGGAGTAATTCATGCGATTCTCAAAAAACCTCAACCTCCTCAAACAGCTTATAGCTCTCACGCTCTTCAGCTCATTCATCGCTACCGTACAGGCCGATATTCTGGACGAAGTCGAGCACGGTTACGCAGACAATAATGGCGTGAAGATCCACTACGCGACCGTCGGTGAAGGGCCGCTGGTAATCATGATTCATGGCTTTCCTGACTTTTGGTATAGCTGGCGCCATCAGATGGAGGGACTAAAAGACAATTTTAAAGTCGTTGCTATCGATCAGCGCGGCTACAACCTCAGTGACCAGCCAACTGATGAGTCCAGCTACGCCATGCCTAATCTGATCGGCGATGTTGCCGCTGTCATTCGACACTTCGGCAAAGAAAAAGCCAACATCGTTGGCCATGACTGGGGTGGCATCGTCTCCTGGCAATTTGCCTTTGCCCTACCCGAGATGGTCGAGAACCTAGTCATACTGAATCTTCCACATCCCAATGGTATGGCAAGAGAGTTAGCAAATAATAAAGAGCAACAAGAGAATAGCGGCTATGCCCGCGCCTTCATTGCTGGCAAATCGACTGACCCGGATATTTTCTTTGGCCTGCCCATGAACCCACAGACCCTCTCAGGCTGGGTGACAGATCCTCTAGCGCGGGAGAAGTACGTAGAGGCATTTGGGCGTTCTAACTTTGATGGCATGCTCGCCTACTACAAACAGAACTATCCGCGCGGCGGCAGCACGAATGCCGCGCCCAGCGCTCCAAGGCTAAACATGCCTGTACTGATATTTCACGGCCTAGCAGACACCGCACTGCATTCTGATGGCTTGAACAACACGTGGGACTGGATCGACGCTGACACAACCATCGTTACCGCCCCTGGAGCGAGCCATTTCGTGCAACAAGACGCGGCGGAATTGGTAACCAACACCTTAAAGTGGTGGCTGATGGCACGCCAATAGCGAGCAAGTATGGACAGCACGGAGCTGAGTTTGCCCTTTGTATTAGCTTGGGACTCCCAATCTCACGGTACCCGCCCTGGCGCATTTATCACTTGCGTGAGCGGCCTCCAAGGTGTTGAAAATTTGGCAATTTTCTCCGCTGAGGTCATGGAGATCSAGCAATTGAASCTCTGAARCCGTGCGAGTGTSGCCGCAGAAAGCCACTCAAGCGGYAGATTTAYTCATAATCGACGCAGARAACACTGYATTTTYKASASGRARCAGTAATTATTTTTTAYTGRATTCGRGCAWAAAACTGRGTTTRAAGAGAGGCGAAAGGCGTACTTCTCAGATTACKAAGTCAGAAAACGGCTAAATTTGYGTTGCCGATGAAGGCCRCGAGCTGCRGCAAAACCCCTAGGCWATGCCAAACATAGMCARCTTTGACRGGTCTRARACCAGACCAAKAGCTAARCGCRGCCTGTTGATYCCYTGRRCTTCTACAAGCCTNAAAAATARTATAAYTCWTTATATAACAAYRACTTATAGANTWCWCWAAAGNCAATGCCKCRYAATAATYCTCCTAGTGAYGGTGCACKARSTRCGAAYAATTAAGAACATCGCATCAAACGTTAGTTTCGGCYCTGTTGGCTGRTACKAGCGGRAAAGCYTGATGGTGTGACAATGCGTCCTAACCCACTGCAGCGTRCYATTGCCACAGCGAATKGCAMGSTGCCCGAATGCTTTAGTAACTGGCCTGAGGACCAACACCTCTATGAATTTAGCGAAGAAGACTTTACACTGTGCCCTCAGGTCTGAAAAGGCGAAATGGGCCTGAATCGCTCCACCGAGTAATTGTACGAATTTGCCTGTTATGGAGGTAACCATTCCTTCTGAGGTATTTTTTCTGGAGCCCGTCACCAAGAAGTAGACGGGTAGACAGCTCAAGACAATGGCAACGTAGAGCGATAACAGAGAACGAAGTTTTGCCACAGAGCAGAAGAAGAATCGCAAAGAGGTTCCTATTCAGCAATTTGAACGTTAAAGAGCAATATATTTATATATCGAGGGTTACATGAGTAAAGGTACAGTTAAGTGGTTTAATGCAGACAAAGGTTTCGGTTTCATCACTCCAGCGGAAGGTGGTAACGATCTATTCGTTCACTACTCAGAAATTAAAAGTGACGGCGGTTTCGCCACGCTAAATGATGGCCAAGAAGTAGAGTACGAAGTTGGACAAGGTCAGAAAGGACCTTGTGCAAACAAAGTAGTCCCTCTCTAAGTATTTTGCCAGATAAGCTTTAGATAGTAGGCTGCCGACCCTTCGTGGTCGGCAGCCTAGTTTTCTACCCTCCCCCCAAGCCCCTACCCTCTTATTGCTCCGACAATAAGCGTATGCTGTTCTGTTGTGCCCAACACATTGTAATCTGAAACTAATTTCGCGCTAGGCTGCAATTCTGTCTGCTCAACGCAGCAATCAGGTAGGCAGCGGTAAAATAGATTAATCCACTATGATTAAGAAACACGATGCCGACGATGAATACTATTTCGAGGAAGGCTGCCACATTATCGAAACATCTAACTCTGCTGATGACGAAGGTATTTCGATAGCGCAGGCGAGAGTTGAGAAGGGCCACCAAACAAAGTGGCATTACTTGGAGAACACCACTGAGCGCTACGTAATATTGTCCGGTTGCGCCCTGGTCGAAGTGGGGACAGAAGAGCCCTGTAATATCACCTCTGGTGACGTGGTCATAGTTCCTGCGAATACCCGCCAGCGAATCAAGAATACCGGCGAGCATGACTTACTGTTTCTAGCGATTTGCTCTCCTCGATTTCAGAAAAAAAACTACCGCGAAGGCTCAATTTAAGCCCTACTTTTGGCCCTCCAGAACAGGGCTATCTGACCGAAAAACCCTTGACAGGCAAAGGTTTGCCTGTAGACTGCCCGTAGCTTGAAAGTAAGCATTTATTTATTCTCCCCATTTCGAAGTCTTCCTAGTAACACCTCGTCATAAAAGTTTATAAGTACGCCGAATTTCTAGCACGACCCCTGCTTTGCAGGATTATTATATTTAAAATTTAGGTAACAAAAATGTCAGATAAAATTACTGGTACAGTGAAATGGTTTAACGAGAATAAAGGTTTCGGCTTCATCGAACGTGAAGGCGGCCCTGACGTGTTCGCACATTTCAGTGCAATCCAAAGCTCTGGTTACAAGACTCTTACTGAAGGCCAACGCGTTGAGTTCGTAGTAACAGATGGTCAGAAAGGACCACAGGCTGAAGAAATCGTCGCTGTTTAATCTAATACTGCCTAGCTAGCGTCTGTCGCTAGCAACGCTAACTAGATTGAAGATGCTAAAAGGGTAAATCCGCGAGGACTTGCCCTTTTTTAGTTTAAGATACCCTGAAAACTAAACACTGCTGTATGACGTAGTATATAGATAAGTAGCAATTAGCTTTGAGAGAACAGAAGATAGCCCAATGACACTATTCGAATTTCTAATGGCGCTGGCATCGGTGGTAATCGCGATAGCCCTTACTGAGATCTTCGCAGGCTGGGGCCGGTTATTGCGCTCGCACATCGTGCCGCATATTGACTGGTTACACCTAGGATGGAGCCTAGTCGTCGTGCTGTATGCGATTCAATATTGGGTCGGAATTTGGCCTTATCGCGAAATACAATTTACGCTTATTTACCAAGTGTGGTTCCTAATATTCCCTACACTGTTCATCGTACTTGTCTCTTACGCAATAACCCCAGACATCGATCCCGACATAAACCTCGATCTCCGCGACTATTATATGTCGCGCCGTGCTCCAGTGTTCATTGGTCTTGCCGCATTTTTAGCAACCGCACAACTGGCGGATGTCATAATTCTAGGCACAAACCTTAACTGGATAAGCTTCGTAATAGTGGCCATAGGTATACTTCCAGCCTTCACCCCACGCGTAAGCATTCATTCTGTCGTTATGGTTTTCAATTTGTACATCGTATTGTCGAATGGCTTCGGACTTACGCCAGCAAGTAACGGGCTTATTAACTAATGCGAAAGCTAGGCTTCTCTAGCTACTCTACTCGTGCAATTTCCCGTATTATTGCCACTCCTATGTAATGCTTGATACCGACCCACTATGAGAATATTTTTTGCCCTACCCTTTCTATTTGTTATTTTCTCCGCTAACGCGGCCGATGTGCCTCTGCCCGATCTAAGTGGCGTTACGGATAATGGCTTGAAGATTGAGATCTATAGCGAGCTCTCGCCTCTTAGCATCAACAAAATACACAGTTGGCACGTACGTGTACTGAATAGTGATGACGAAGTACTAGAGCTAGAGCAACTGAGCGTATTCGGCGGCATGCCGGAGCACGATCATGGCCTGCCTACCCAACCTGAAGTGACAACACGACTCGACAACGGCGATTATTTACTCGAGGGAGTGCGATTTCACATGCAAGGGCATTGGAAATTACAGATTGAGCTTCAATATAGCGGTGTTGTTGACACGGCCATTATCGATTTCAATCTGCAATGAAGAGTCTGCTACTACCACTGCTCGCTAGTGCCACCTTAATCGCCGTAGTTGGCTGGAACTACTTGTCTATCCCTGGCGTACCGGCTTGGAGCGAGGAAGAGCTCACATTAATCGCCTCGTTATCATTGGATTCGCTTCCACCGCTGCCGCTTGACCCTAGTAATCTAGTTGCGGACGATCCTGCAGCAGCGGAATTTGGTCACCGTCTCTACTTCGACACTCGCCTAAGCAGCAATGCACAGGTTGCCTGTGCGACTTGCCACAAACCTGAACTAATGTTTACCGACGGACTAGCCCTCGCCGTCGGGGTCAGTATTGGACCGATGCACACGCCCAGCCTAGTGGGGCTCGCCTATAGCCCTTGGTTTTATTGGGACGGAAGGAAAGATAGCCAATGGGCACAGGCTCTCGCTCCACTGGAAGCGAAGCATGAACATGCAACCGATAGAGTACAGTTACTACACCTCATTTCCAGCGATGCAGTCTATCGAGACATGTATGAGAATGTATTCGGGCCATTGAACCTGCCCGCGATGTTGCCTGAGTCTGGTATGCCAGAAGGCGACCCACAGCAATTGGCAAACTGGAATGCACTCGAGCGCGAAACACAGACAGACATATCTCAATTCTTTGCTAACCTGGGTAAGGCAATTGCTGCTTTTGAGCGCAAAATATTGCCAGGCCGCACTCGCTTCGATGACTACGCCGCAGAAGTAGTTGCAGGTTCGGATAAAGACGATGCTCTAAACAATTCGGAGAAAGCCGGCCTAAAGTTATTCCTCGGAAAAGGCCAGTGCGTAACTTGCCACAATGGCCCCCTGTTCACCAATCATGAGTTTCATAACACCGGAGTGCTGGCAGTGCGCGGCCAAATGCCATCCATGGGTCGGTACAATGGCGTACGAGTTTCTCGAGAGGATTCTTTTAATTGCCTTGGCGAGTTCAGCGATGCCTCTCCAGCAGAATGTATCGAGCTGCGATTTGCACGCGACGCTAACGATTTAGTCGGCGCACTAAAGACACCCACACTTAGAAACATCTCTCTGACAGCGCCCTACATGCACGGCGGACAGATGGCGGATCTTGCCGAGGTAGTGAATCACTACAACAAGGCACCAAGCTCCATGCTGAGTCACAACGAAGCAAAGCCTCTTGGTTTACGCATAGTAGAGAGACTTCAGCTGGAGGATTTCCTGCTAACGCTTAGCGCGCCCCTGGCCACCGAACAGAAATGGCTAGTGGCTCCAGACTATTAATGTTCAGACTTAGGAAGTGAATTAATAAACCAGGGCTAGGAACTAGCGCTACCCCAAATAGCCGTGTTGCGCTAACTGGACTCGAATACCATCTGGGTCACTAAAATACAGCTGATCACCGCCACTGGTTCTGTTCGCGGCATCGCGATTAACATCGGCATCTATACCGTGATCTTGGAGCTTCTCCGCAAGGACATCGGCATTGTAGTCATCTACTCCGATACACATATGGTGCATGCCTCCTGGGTTCGGAAGATTATACAACCCCAAAAAACTCTCACTGCCTAGACCCATATTCAAACCACCGTTCGCAGGGCGGGAGATAATTTCCATGCCCAGCACACGGTTGTAAAAATCGGCTGAACGGCTCACGTCATTCACCGAGAGCGAAACATGGTTCATCGATCTGCCGATGGCAACAGGTGCCGCCGTCTGTGCAGAAACAGCAGGCACCGCCAACGCTGCGGTAGCAACAAGTAAGGAAGCCACTAACTCTCTTCGCGTCATTTTCTTTTGCTCGAATTTTTCAACTAAATGTTCTATTGCGTTTAGGTTGTTCATCTTCTCTGCCCTTATTTTTGTACTATCTGACCTTATTTTTGTACTAAATAGTAGGTACTAGGTAGATTACTTTGTAGCAAGCGCCCTGCTCGCTGCGGTATTTCTTCGCTCTAATCAGGTAGCGCAAACACCCAAATAACACCGCCCTGCGGCACATAGTGGTTCTCCCCCTTCACTATATTGAGCAAATTCTGCTCACGCTGTGCATCAACCCCCCAACCAGACTGAACGGCAATATATTGCTTACCGTCTAGCGTATAGGTAACCGGCACCCCGGTGATGCCGGAATTTGTGCGTTGCTTCCAGAGAATCTCACCGGTTCTAGAGTCGAAGGCACGAAAGTAGCGATCGTTTGTGCCGCCCATGAAAACAAGATCGCCAGCGGTAGCCAACACCGGACCCCAGTTCTGACTTTCGAATGTTGTTGTCCATACCCGCTCACCGGTATCTACGTTCCAGGCTTGCAGCTCACCGATGTGATCGGTGCCAGGTCGCACAAAAAAACCACCATTCTCGGATGTGCCACGCCCCATATAAGACCGACCGGGACTGTATTGAACCTCTTCTCCAACCATGGTCGAGCAAACATTGTCATTCGCAGGAATGAACATCAATCGCGACTCTGGATCGAAGGCGGCAGGAGGCCAATCCTTGCCACCCCAAAGTGATGGACAGAAACTCGCCTCATAGCCGGTGCCCGGCTTCTTAGTCATATCGTACTCAGGCCGTCCGGTAACTGGGTCGATGCTGGTAAACACGTCTTGATAGACATAGGGGTTCGCGTCGACGAAGTTAATCGCATCGGCCTCGCGCTCCAGATACCAAAGATAGCCATTACGACCCGCATGGACCATACCTTTTATGCTACGGCCATCGCGCTCGAAATCGATTAGCAATGGCGCAGAGACCTCATCCCAGTCCCACGAGTCATTCCAGTGGTATTGATGGTGATTCTTGAGCTCGCCCGTCGTTACGTCCAAGGCAATAACAGAAGAAGAATAGAGGTTGTCACCCGGTCGGGTATCGCCCATCCAAGGGCCTCCATTGCCGGTGCCCCAGTAGGCAAGATTTAATTCAGGATCGTAGGAACCCGTTAGCCACACCGGTACGCCACCGGTCTTCCAAGTATCTCCCGGCCAAGACTCTGAGCCTGGTTCGCCAGGCGCCGGAATAGTGTACGTCTTCCATTGTTCTTCGCCAGTCAATACATCGTAGGCAGCAACGAAACCACGAATGCCAAGTTCTCCACCGGAGACACCCACCATAACTTTGCCATCGACTATGAGCGGGGCCATCGTCATATAATAACCGTTATAATAATCCTCAACGGCAACTTCCCAAATCAACTCGCCGGTCAATGCATCAAGCGAAACGAGGAAGGCATCTACCGTTGCCATGTAAACACGATCGCCATACAAGGCCACGCCGCGGTTCGTTGGATGAAACTGCTGCAAATCATCTGGCAGGTAGCGAACATAGCGCCAGATCAGATCGCCCGTGCGCGCATTGATAGCGAGAATATGATTCTGTGGCGTGGTCACGTACATGTAACCGTCGTTCACGATAGGTGGCGCCTGGTGCCCTTCTCTTAACCCGGTCGAGAAACTCCACACGGGTACAAGTCCATCGACATTGTCGGTGTTAATTTGGTCGAGGCTGCTAAAACCATGGGAATCATAACTGCCACGGTACATCAGCCAGTTACTCTCCTCTGGGTTGAGAAGACGCTCTGCGGTAACAGGATTGTAAGGTGGCAAATCCTGTGCAAATAGGAGACTGGAGACTAACGAACAACACAGAAAAATACTGGAGCGAATCATTTTTCTTGAACCTCTGACTGTTGATTGCATTTTAATATGCCAGAATTGGCATCAAACTATTGCGACTTAAAATTGCTGCGTAAACCCAACCCGACCTCGAAAGCCAGCAGCAACCATTACGATGCCATCAACCACCTCAAGTGGCAACATGGCGAGTGGCCTGGGCGCTGGGCCGCCTACCACTTTGGCACCATCGTAAATATCGAATTGCGACTCGTGACAGGGGCAGGCCATGCGTAACCGACCTGCATCCCAGTTGATCACGTCGCAGCCGGTGTGCGTGCACACGGCAGAGTAGGCGATTACGCCCTCAGCCGCATTCGTCTGATAGCGCGCACTCATCAATTCAGGGTCAATACGCATGATCATCACGCGGTTCAACCTAGAGCCGTCGCGCAGCACCTCAGTCGCTGGATCGCGAGCGAAAGCCGACAAGGGCCTGGCTTCCAATTCGAGCAGTTCTGGTCGCACCAATGCATCCTGATTGGGCCCTTCCTCAAATACCAGATGATCCCCAGGCTGTGGCCTAAGACGATTGGGTGACTGGCCTAAGGCTGACATGGGCACAGCGATTCCAGTCGCTAAACCCATTTTAAATACCGTACGCCGACTAATCGGTTTAGCTACCTGGTTTTTCTTGTTGTAACTATTGTTATGACACTTGCCGTTGTCGGTATTTTTACTCATGCCGTATCCTGAATCCTGAGACTGTTCTAAGGAATAGCCTATCTTAGCCATAGAAGATATCAAAGAGCCGGAACCGCTGCAATCATGCCGCTTCGCTGGCAAATTGCTTAGCCTCAAGCCGAATGTTATGTTGTTGATTGTACCAGTACAAAACACCCTACAGAGCATGACCCAAACAGAAGCGCCGATGACAGAAGAGAAACAACAATGAACTCCTCCGCCCGCATACTCCTTGGACTCGCGCTTGGCCTTATCGGGGGCATTGGTTTTTCACTTCTCGATGCAAGCGCGGCCTCAATACTGCCAGCAATGATTGAGCCCATAGGAACGCTGTGGGTGAACGCCATTCGTATGACAGTTATACCGCTACTAATGGCGCTCATGATTACAGCCATTGCCGGCCAAGAAACCACCGGCGTAGTTGCGGAACTCGGCGGCAAGACCATGGGTTTGTTCATAACGATGATTGTCGCTTCGAGCCTGTTCGTATTCCTCGTCGCCCCACCGCTCATCGCCATGCTGAGCATCGACCCCGAAGCGAGTCGCAGACTACTGGAGAGCACAGCCACGGAAAATGTAGTCAGCAGTGAATTGCCCCCCTTTCGTGACTGGCTAGTTGCACTCATACCAATCAACCCTATTCGGGCAGCTGCCGACAACGCGGTGCTTCCACTGATGATCTTTACTGGACTGTTTTCTGCGGCATTGTTAAAAATTGGMAACGAGCAGCGRGCRCATRTCGTYGGCTTCTTCTCTGCMATCAAAGAAACAATGTTCGTGTTAATTGCTTGGATCATGACACTYGCACCCATCGGTATTTTTGCCCTGGTATTTCCACTCGCTGCGACACTCGGYATTTCWGCGATTAGCGTTCTMGGTTCATTCATCGTCATTGTGTGCGCGTTAAWCACACTCTTCACCCTRGCGCTGTATCCACTCGCCACCTACWTGGGTGGAGTTGGGCTRCGCGATTTTGCGCGCGCAYTWGCTCCGGCGCAGATTATTGGTTTCAGTACACGCTCTTCRCTAGCCGCCCTGCCTGCCTGCTTCACGGCGACCGAGGCCTTRGGCATTCCCAGTAGAGTSTCGGGCGTAGTATTGCCAATTGCGGTGACACTTTTTAAATTCGCYTCACCYATCGCTAGAACGGCTGGCACTTATTTTGTCGCGAGCTTGTATGGAATTGATCTCACAATCTATGAATTATTTATTATCGCCGCKGCYATAGGGCTKTTTAGCTTCTATTCTCCWGCAATTCCCAGCGGTGGCTTGCTCATCATGGCACCTGTCTACATCTCTCTCGGATTGCCAGTAGAGGGAATTGGYATCCTYATYGCCRTCGACTTAATTGTAGATATGTTTATTACGGCGGCGAATGTCAGCGCCAATGTAACTGTMACTGYGATACTCKCCAAAAACGCTTCCTGATTCGYCAYCYYATCYCKMRWGAGGAGACAGCKACAATTGAGTGCGGCGAYATTGATTTAGGTCAACACGWGTTAACCGSCAGCTCTTATTATTTYCTRGGTCTTCTACCATTGGAAAAAAGRGGCTGTCATGAAGAAATCWAKATTAATCTCTGCTGCACTGCTAGCAGTTAGCTTGTCCTATGCTCAAGCCGGGCTCAGYCAATCGCTAGTAGATGGAAAATACTTATCTGAAGGTGCTGAGAACGGCACTGGAAAATGCAYACTCAGCATCACCAGCTTCGCAAATGAGCATAARTACGGYGACGAAACTTTCGAYCTGGAATCTACCGGCGAAGGCGCCTGCGAATGGACAGCTATTGGCRTGTCAAAGAATTACATCATCACCGCAGGCCTYGTGACCAGCGGCGGAACACCGGCTTTTGTTAAGCTAAGCTTTCCCTTCGGGCCAGCCGGAAAGAGAGTCGAGTTAATTGCCTTCGATGTAGATGGATCGATACGCAACAAAGAAGCGTTCTCGAAAATTTAGGAAAACCAAAGCGAATTGACTAAGCCACGCAGACCGCTACCGATTGGCTAGGGGCCTGCACGGCTATCGAATCCATTGACGCTAGGGTAGTATTGGCGCATGCCTTACTCCCCGCGCGACAAAAACCCCGTTGATAAAAACCACTCGGAAAAACCACTCTCCGTGAGCAGCCTCAATAGTATGGCGCGCTCATTGCTGGAAAGTAATTTCCCCGCAGTAATTGTAGAAGGCGAAATTTCAAACCTCGCCGTGCCCTCCTCCGGACACTGGTATCTAACACTCAAAGACAAGTCCTCACAGATTCGTTGCGCGATGTTTGTAAACCGAAATCGCATGGTGCGTTTCAAACCGGAAAACGGCAAACAGATTATCGCGCGTGGCCGCCTCAGCATCTATGAAGGGCGCGGCGACTATCAACTCATCCTAGACGGCATGGAGGAAGCAGGCGATGGCGCACTGCAACGCGCCTTCGAACAATTGAAGCGCAAGCTGCATGACGAGGGGCTGTTCGCTGACGAGAACAAACAGGCGATGCATAGCCGCTATCGACACATCGGCGTAATCACCTCGGCGACAGGCGCAGCAGTTAAAGACATACTCAGTGTTTTCGCAAGACGCTTTCCGGCAACTAGAATCACCCTGCTGCCTGTAGCCGTTCAAGGAAAGGCTGCCGCCGATGAAATAGTGCGCGCCATCGAACAGGCAAACAACCTCTCTCAAAAACTAGGACTACAGGCATTGATCGTGGGTCGTGGTGGTGGCTCCTTAGAAGACTTGCAAGCCTTCAACGAGGAACGGGTGGCCAGAGCGATTTTCGCAAGCGAGCTGCCGATCTGCAGCGCCGTCGGTCACGAAGTGGACTTCACTATTGCAGACTTTGTAGCGGACCTGAGAGCGCCCACGCCTTCCGCCGCCGCCGAACAACTAAGCCCCAATCAGGAAGATTATTTTGAGCTGCTATTATCCACAAGTGCGCAATTTACGAATGCCATCAAGTTAGCGATCAAGCGGAGCCGGCAACAGCTAACGTGGATAGCAAAGCAACTAAAACACCCCGATCGTCGCCTACAGGAACAGTCGCAGAATCTGGACCGACTCGATATTCGCCTGCGCAGAGCCATGAGCAGCAATATCGCATCGCAAAGAGTCGAACTAACACAGATGCAACGCACGCTCTTGGCCAATTCGCCAAAGCAATTGCTGGAACGTAATCAAATACGCCTGACTGCAGGACGCGGTAGGCTGGATCAGTCGCTGCGCTCACTATTAGCAGCGCGCCGATCAAGCCTACAGACACTGAGCCGCAGCTTAAATTCAGTTAGCCCACTCAGTACACTCGCCAGGGGCTATAGCATCACAGTAGACAGTTCCTCCAACGTGATTCGATCCGCTGATGATGTAACGATAGGAGCAACTATCAGCTCACGCCTCGGTGAAGGCGAGATAATTTCTACAGTTTGCGCGATAGCGAAAAAAAGCTCCTGAGAAGGTAAATATGCCACTACGATTTGTAGTAGCCGTACTGCTGCCAGCCCTCTTAACGGCAACCTCCTCGCCGTGTTGTTTGAGGCTCTATTCGTTCAGAGCCCTGCCTTGTAAAACCTGCTTTTGAACTCTACCGGCCCTGCTACGGGCTTAGCTATTCATGGCGTATGCAGCTTCGCAACGTGCCAAATTTGGTCAGATTTTCACGTTTTGGGGCATTTAGTTCCCCTGTGCGCAGTGTAGGTTTTTTTTACAAACTTATTGAATTTCAAAGTCTTAGAGTAAAATAAGGTCCCGCGGGAGAAACTATGGCCAACATCGAAGTAATAGTGTGAATTAGCTAACACATTGACCACTGAACAGGGTTGCTTGGCACCGAAACTGCTTATGATCAGGTATCAGAAACTTAAGCAGCTTAGTGTAGTTGCTTAATTCAGGTTCGTAGATCGAGGTAGCAAATGCTGTTCTTTGAAAATATTTTCATGTTGGTTTTTGGTCACGCCCTAGCAGATTTTGTGCTGCAACCCGAGGCCATGGGCTACGGCAAAAATCGAAATGATAAGATTCACGATAATGAACACAACCTATTTCCTGTCTGGTACTACTGGCTAACTGCCCATGCACTGGTCCATGGCGGCATCGTCTACATGATCACCGGAAATATCTGGCTCGGTGTACTCGAGACCGTTCTGCACTGGATTACCGATTTCGCTAAAAATGAAGGCTGGATTGGCATGCATCAGGATCAGGGCATCCACATCAGCTGCAAGATTGGTTACGCTTTTTTGCTCTAAGTGATTGAATTCACAGCTCCCCTGCACACACCTCACAGGCGTCCATTCTTGTTTGACTCACTGCGTCCAGACGTTATAGTAAGGGTCCCTAAGCACCCCATTCTAGACAAGGTAACATTGATAGATGAGCAAGAGAGAAGAGCAGAAAAAGCGCAAAGAAGCTAAAGAATTAGCCGCTAAGTCCAGAGATCAAACCAGCAAACTTATGATGAAGGTCGCCATGTACGTCGTGGCCCCGGTTCTTGTACTTCTAACTCTCTACACTCTCTTAAGCCAGGGTCCTACTTATTCCACGGTAGAAATCGCCGACAATGATCACATTAGGGGCAGGGTCACCACACCAGTAAGCATTGTTGTGTATGCGGATTTTCAGTGTCCAGCCTGCGCCACCGAAAACGATACGATGACCCGAATCTGGCCCGATTTGCGTGATAAGGCACACCTAGTGTTTAGGCACTTTCCAATTACCGCCGCACACCCCAATTCCTGGACAGCCTCTCTGTATGCCGAAGCCGCTGGAAACCAAGATAAATTCTGGGAAATGCATGACTACCTGTTCGCCACGCAAGCCATTTGGTCTGGCCTTTCAAATGTAGAAAGTGAATTCGATAGCTATGCACTGGCGCTAAATCTAGATCTCGATCGTCTCCATGCCGATGTCGAATCCGATCAAGTAGTGCAGAAAGTACGCAACGACCAACGCGGCGGCAACTCGTCAGGCGTACTTTCGACACCCGCCGTATTTGTTAATGGCAGGCTACTTCGGCAGCCCACGGCAGATCGAATCATTGAAGTCGTGAATGAAGAATTTGCAGAGTCTGCAGACTAGCGGACTCATAGTTCATTTATCGAAAGTTCGAGTTCCTGCGGGCCCACTGTATCCCCTGAAAATCATCGAGTTATGATTTGGAGCGGCGGACTGGGCATTTTGAGAGTTCGTTGGCCATAGCACCCCACTCCGCCTTCAACAATTCAACAATTCAAATACTGTCAAGCGGACTGCTGGTTCCTGCATAGTGCCTTCCAATGACATGGGCATATATTTGAGTGGTCGACACATCATTGTGCCCCAGGAGGTCTTGCAAGGTTCTCATGTCTGTTCCTGTGGCCAGCAAGTGAGTGGCAAATGAATGTCTGAACGTATGGCAGGTAACACGCTTTTTGGTTACTCGCGATGCTTTAACAGCCACTTGAAGAAATTTCCGAATAATCGTAACGTGTAAGTGATGCCGACATATCTCCCCTGTTAGAGGATGAGCGCATAAATTCT
>JAESUV010000022.1 GCA_016762975.1 Gammaproteobacteria bacterium
AGCTGATGGAGGTTGATAAAAGCGATTGGCTAGTTCCGATAATTGCCGTTGCTGTTTTAGCGTTTGCTTTTCTTGTTAACATCCTCGGCAACAAAGTTATCCAGACTTTCTCATTTTTTATGGCTTTTATTAAAATTGGAGGATTGGCGCTCTTGGCTATCGGTGGTCTTTGGATGTCTGGACTGAGTTTTGAAAGTACTACTGTAGTGCAAGAAGAAACGACTCTTTCGAATTTTATCGGAGCCGTCGCTCTGGCGATCCTCGCTTACAAGGGTTTTACGACTATCACTAATAGCGGTGGCGAGATCGAAAATCCTAATCAGAATGTTGGTCGGGCCATAATTATCTCACTAGTAATATGTGCCTTAGTTTATTTACTTGTATCGCTCGCAGTATGGGCGAATCTTTCTATTCCTGAGATTGTAGCAGCTAGAGACTATTCGCTAGCAGAGGCAGCTCGTCCAGCCTTTGGCGATTTTGGATTTCAGATTACGGTTATTTTTGCAATCGTAGCCACTATTTCAGGTGTCATAGCTAGCGTGTTTGCGGTATCGCGAATGCTCACTATGCTTACAGAGATGAAACTAGTGCCGCATAGTCATTTCGGCATGCCAGGGAGCATCCAAAAACACACACTTGTATACACGATAGTACTTGCCATGGTGCTAACCATTTTTTTCGATCTTGGACGCATTGCGTCACTCGGAGCAATTTTTTACATCATCATGGATATCGTCATTCATTGGGGAGTTTTTAAATATGTTCGTAAAGAAACAAGCGCGAATAGCCTCATACTACTAACAGCGATCACCTTGGATCTAGTAGTTCTTACCGCATTTATATGGATTAAGATACAGACCGATATGCTGGTAATATGGGCTTCTCTTATAGGCATGACTCTAATTATTTTGGGAGAATGGTGGTTTCTCCAAAACAAGAGTCGGCCATTGCCCTAAGAGGCTATATAAGCCCCCTCTCCGCAAAACTTACAACCGTATCGTCGCCAACTACCAGATGATCAAGTACACGCACGTCAAGTAATCCCGCAGCATCCTTTAACTTCTTGGTGATATTCTTGTCAGCCATTGATGGCTCTGAAACTCCAGACGGATGGTTGTGTGCCAACAACAGCGCGGCCGCATTCAGCTCCAAAGATCGCTTTACAACTTCCCTCGGATACACAGCAGCTCCATCTATTGTGCCTCTAAACATATCCTCAATCGCGATCACTTGATGTTGATTATCCAAAAATACCACAACAAACATTTCATGCTCTAATCCAGCGAAATGCAATTTTAGATATTCCTTAGTAGCGGATGAAGAAGTTAGAACAGCCTCCCGCATGAACTCTCTTGAAAGAATTTCCTTAGCCTGATTTATAACAATCTGTTCTTTGGTTGTAATCATTGTTTCACCCTTTAGCCCTTGAGGTTAAGCGAAGCGTTTCTTCGCTCGCATGACCTCTGGCGACTAGGCCGACTAGGCGGGGGTGAATAAATCCAGATAAATTGCGGAGTGTCTGCCGTAGATAGAAACCGCCATTTATCTTGAATTAGAAGGGGCGCAGCGCCCTACTTCGGTACAAGTACCTGTTGGTTGCTGATATTGATTGGTTAAGGACAGCAAATTTTAAGCTATAGGATAGAGAGTCGAGCCTGGGGATCGTGGCTGACAGGGACAGTGACCTGATTGTTGCAGTTGTTCTTTAGATTTGTCTTAGCAAGCGTATTCGGAGTGGCTGAAACTCCAAGGGCAATAAACCCCCTCTACCTGACTGAGTGTAATCGGGCCGTAATAACGGCTATCCAAGCTGGATGGGTGATAGGTCGAGATTAACCACAGCTGTCCTGCTCCGACCTTGTAAGCCCCTTCTGGAACTAAGCCGCTTCTTAGCAGTGCGTTGTTATGCCGGGCGGACCTCTGCAGAAGTTTGCCGTTTACCGAAATTCCTTCATTGCTCACTAGCACCTGATCGCCCGTGACAGCGGCGATTGATTTTAAAACGGGCATTACGCCGTCCAGGCAATCTGCTTTCGACAGCCAGCTAGCAGAATTAGCCTGCTGCTGGGTTTGCTCCAGGGTTGGGCAAAAACTCACTACCCGCCCCCGCTCCACTGGCGCGCTTGATGCTTCCCGCCAAATCCAATAAGGCATCGAGCCGCTAACATTGATTTGAAGACCTGTGTAACGCGCAGCAAATGCGAACACGACCAATGCGCTGCTCAGACCTAGTAGTGACAGAAGGACTAGGGGCTGCTTCACAGGACAAAAGGCTCCACCATAGCGCCTTGTTTTGGCGGGCTGACTAAGGATCTTCTGTGAAATACCTCGTCTTTAAAATAGAGAATCTGGGTGCCTTTAATCGGCGCGTGACCTGCGATAAAAATGATCATCTCACCGGCTGAAATTATTGAACCATCACCGGCCTTCGTCGGACCCTTAAGGCGAAGCACTTCATCCGGTGTTATCAAGGAGCGCGGGATTTCAGTAAAGCGCCGTGAAATATTTTTAAGCGAGCTTGCATACCGTTTGCCAGAAGAAGAAATATCTTCCTTCACGACAGTTGCTTGCCCTACCATTCTGGAAATGTATTCAGCGGTCTCTATTTTGTTCGGGGTATAAACTACTCGCACGTGTGAGTTGGAAATTATGCTTTCCTCACGGCCATAGTTTTTCCAAAGCTGCGACATATCTTGCACGATTAAATAGGCTTTGATCCCGTAGCCGGCGATGTAAGACAGGGCCTCCTCCAAAACCTCTAGTTTTCCAAAACTAGGAAATTCATCTAACAACAATAGCAGCTTGTGTTTATACGGTGCGACCGGCTGACCATTTTCAAACTGAAGTTCCGGCCTTAATAGCACTCGGAGTAACTGGTTCAATAAGACTCTAGCGACCGGCCTAAGCCGGTCCTTGTCTTCCTCTCTCATCATTATGTAAAGAGAAACCGGCTTATCGCCTTCAACTAAATCTCGAATTCGTAACGTGCTATCGCAGGTGTTAGCCGCCACCAGTGGATCTCGATACACACTCAGAAAAGAAACGGCGGTTGATAGCACAGACCCCCGCTCGCCTTTGGGCTTATTCAGCATATCTTGACCGGCGGAGGCGACAGTCTGATTCCGTTGGCCGTTTTCTTGCCAGGTGTTGCTCGCCATCTCTTCGTAAAGTGAGTTTGCGCCTTTGTCCGGGTCTGAAAGCACCAAAGACACATCATACAAAGAGGCAACTTCGGCATCCTGGTACTTCGTGTACAAAACATGAAGCAAAAGACCGGTCATGAGGGAATGGGCTGATTTAATCCAATGATCGTTTAAGCCCTTCCCATCAGGATCTACAATGATAGTCGCTAAGTTCTGAGCATCACTTACCTCGTTAGGCGTACCAATCCTGATCTCGTCTAACGGATTTATTCTTACGTGAAATTCCGACGAAACGGGATTGAACAAATAACAAGGGCCAACGTTTTGAGAACGCCAGCCGGAGGTGAGTTGCCACAACTCCCCTTTTGGATCGTGAACCACGCAGCTTTCAGACCAGGAAAGCAGTGTTGGAACAATCAAACCAACACCTTTACCCGAACGCGTGGGCGCAATAACAACCACGTGTTCGGGCCCAGAATGGCGAAGGTAATTTACGCGGCCCTTATGATCGGTCCAACCGCCAACGTAAACACTGGCTGAATTTTGTGAAGTTTTGCTCAACAACCCCGCAGCTTCTACTTCTTTTTTTGTCGCCCAATGTGCGGTGCCGTGAATCCCTTCGTGGGGGGCAGCGCGTCGAAGGAATATGCCGTTATACAGCAGCGCAAAAAGAGCAAAAGCCATGGCAAGCGAAGAAATCACGATCCAAACAGAACGGAAGCCCGCAGGATCTGCAGCAAAGAACTGAGCAGACCACTCTACCCAACTGAACGGCGCATAGACATTTCCAATCAACGGCGCACCAAGCCCAGCATCAAAAGCAAAACGAGTCGCTATATACTGGGTAGCAGCGGCATTCAGTAAGACAGCCACCGCGCAGCCGACTACTATCATCGCAAAAAGTGTGGAAAACCGGTGCTGCCTCATAGTCCTAAACCTCTTGGTTTACTCTGGCGGATTGTGGATTTTACCTTGCCGGTAAATGCGATGCGCTTTTTCTCAAGCCCGCCGTCCAGGAACTTCACCTTGAGTTTCCGACTACCCGCGAGCTCTACCAGTTTGTCTTTGAATTTCTTAGAACCCTTCACATTGAGCTTTTCGCCACTAAAACGCGCTTGAGCGAGGGTGAGTGAGTAAGCAGAAGCCAGCTCACTGGATTTCAACACCTCGATCGATCCTGCTTTGTCTGCAATGACACCACCGTCTTTGAGTAGATACCTCACTGTGCCAGATTTCCCCACGGTTTTCGCGTCGGCAAAGATGAATGTCTTAAAATCTGTTGCAGAAACTTTTACAGAGATTGAATTATTCAAGGCTTCTCGAGGTTTTTGCAGTTTTCGTAATGAATCTAGTGCCTCTGTGTTACCCGCTTTGGCCTCTTTCTGTAAATAGTCCTTCCACGTCAGCAGAGGGGTAAGCTGTTGTTGCCTTTCCGCTTTGATTTTTGACAACACCCCCCGCATATCCGCTCGATACTCGGCGTCTAACTGGCGATACAGTGTGCGCCGTGATAAATACGTTAACCCTCGGTTAGCCGCAACAATAGCGCGCTTTTTACGGTAAAAATCGCGTGTACTGTCCCTGGYTTCAAGAAAAGCCTTTGAAAARCGTTTCTTCACCACACCGTTAGAGGTGGACCACTCTTGCCTATCRGTTCTGTATTTCGCGTAAATGATCTGTCCCTTACTCAAGACKACMGGCTGACGCTGGTAGSTCRWTTGGGGTNTTAANKTTRCTAAYTGCCTCWGTTGGTGCCTGATAGTCACCCAATCGTAAACCAAGCGCATTCGCCGACAATGACYGCGAYAGGCTAGACGCYTTTACGTGCAGGCGRGYATCCCCTTTCACRCCCACTACCAGWCCTGCGCCACGTGRCCGAATTTCTAGGCCAAACTCYGCCAGWGTCYTGTGKACACCCTGCCAATCAGRTGCTTTTTCAAGCGTGTCGATTAACGCCAGMCCCCCTTCACGTGATATCCAGCCGGCCAGTGATTGCTGGCCGCTATGCGCCTCGATGTCACCCCCAAGGGTTTTCGAATGTGCTAACTCGCCGTGGTTGGTTTTCTGTAGCGAGTGATCTTGCTCCAGCTTTATGCAGGCATCCATAAGATGCTGCTTTGACTGGTAAGGCGTGATGTTTCTAAAGTTTTTCGGATGCACTGTATTAATCAGAATGTGCATGTGTTGATGGTCAGTATCCAAATGCACAGCGCTAAGCCGTTGATGATCCAGCAAGCCTAAAGACTTAACCAGTTCCGCTTCAACCTCCCGCAATTTGTTATCTGCAAGCGTCTCGCCAGGGGGGAAACTAGCAACAATATGTAAATGTTTCGCGGCCTTGCTTCGGGTGTTTTGTGATTGAGTAGCAAGAATTTCAAGCGCCGCGTCACCAGGGTCGGTAGAGATACAATTGCTGATAAAGACAGACCCCACCTTCTCTCCTTCGTGTGAGTTGCTGGTATCTAAAACATAATCAGCTGTCCGCTTCCACGTGCTGGGATCTACCCCGCCACTGACATCGAGAACATAGCGGGCAGAGCGCGAAAAACTCGCGCTCTGGGTTTTAGATTCTATGATTTTTGCAATCATTGGACTCTCAAGCTGTCATATCGGAAGCGCGTTCTCGCAGCGTCTGTTGGGTTTCCCCAATAGATTTCAAAATGGCAGCGACCTCACTTCGCGCCGCTTGATCGGTTTCGAAGTTGGCCAGGTACATTTTCAGAAGGCCCCCTAGCCTTCCCATATCTGCGTTGACCTTCATGAGCTCTTTCACCGCATGAAGATCAACCACACTTCGGATTCGGTGTTGCAGGCCAGCGGCTTTCAAATAGTTTGAAACCGACATCGAGGCCAGCCGCGCCCTCTCTGCAATTTCTTCTTTTTCCTCATCCGAAACATACACCTTGAGGGGTTGTTTTCGGTTGACTGGGTTGGTCATTTTTCCGTTGCCTCGCAGAGCAAGAAAGCGTCGAACCGCAGGTGAGTAAGATTTGTTATTTTGGGCTACATCACAAATGTAGGACCAAATCACCCATCTTGCCCGTCATTATAAATTGATTATGATAGATAAGCCGGAGTTTTGGAACTACTACGTCGATTCTGCACCGAAATATGCGATATAACCTATATACATGTTATTAACGCTAAATCGGATCAACTTAAATAAACCAAAAGAAACTATAAGCGGTTGAATAGGAAGCAAGTTTCCCCGCATCCCTGTAGTATGACGGCAATCGACAGAAATCGGAACTTCGATGCCCAACTCAAAATCAGCAACAGCCGCCAAAAAATTCAGAGGTTCAGGCCGAGTCGCTTTCTTCAAATACAAAGACGACATTAGAAAAGCCGTGGTTGATGAGGGTTATCCGGTGAAAACGGTGTATGAAAATTTGGGTGGAAAAATGCCGATTAGCTATCAAATGTTTCACCGATACGTTCAGCGGTATGTGCATTTGAAGACCACCAAACAGGACGAGGAGGCCCCTGCCCTGGCTAAAAAAACAGCGCCTGAAAGACGCAAAACATTCACCTTCGACTCCAACACCGACAACTCAATTCTCAAGGATTTGGTATAAATTATGAAAAACAACGGAGCAACGGTACACATCACCCTGCAGGGAAAAGGCGGAATTGGTAAGACGATGGTATCAGCGCTACTAGCCCAGTATCTAAAACAGAACTCAACCAAAGTTGCTTGCTACGATGCAGATCCGGTGAACTCATCTCTAGGCGCGTTTACCAAACTAGAGGCAAAGCGTGTAACGCTAATGCAAGATGGTGAGATCAATTCACGGGTTTTTGATCAGGTATTTGAAGAGATTATTTCCCTTGATCACAGTGCCGTTATCGACTGCGGCGCTTCATCATTCGTCCCACTTGCTAAATACCTTATGGACAATGAGACTTTCCAGTTTCTTGAGAGTCACGGCAAAAAAGTCCTAATTCACTGCCCTATCGCTGGCGGCCAATCGCTGACAGACACGCTAAGCGGTTTTTCTCAGCTGGTGACCCAACTTCCCCCATCGGTCAAAATAGTTGTCTGGCTAAACGAATATTTTGGTTTGATCGAATCAGACGGCACACACTTTAACGAAATGAAGGTGGTTCGGGAAAATGCGGAAAGCATCGGCGGAACTGTTCTGCTAGACAAGCAAGCAGAGCAAACCTTTGGCACTGATATTCGTGAAATGCTTACTCAGAAGCTTACTTTTAATGAAATAGCCGAATCAGATAAGTTCGGACTGATGGCCAAGCAACGTCTTGTGATATTTAAACGCAGTGTCTTTGAACAGCTAGACGCACTGGAATGCTGATATGGCAAAAATCGACCACCAAGCGATACTGGATGCTGTTCTGAAGGAACACAAAGTTGTCCTGGATAAGGACGACCCAATCATGGTCACAGTGACTATCAACAGATTGATACTTCAAAAGTACATTGCTGAGGTCGAAAAAATACTGGAAAAGAACAACGAAAAACAGACCCTTGTAATGAAACTGCAGCTGGATCAAAGCAAAAAAGCAGCACAGGAGATCATTACCAAGGCGACTGACTACGCTAGCCAGCAAGCGCGACAGCAATTTCAGGAATATCAAAAAGAGCTTCAAGGCCAGCACACAGTCGCAAACACACAGCAGTCACATGCCCTACTCCATCCATCCAATCGAGCAGCAACGCTCCTCTTTGCAAGTGTCTGCATCGCCTTCGGCGCCCTATTCACTGCATTAATCATCTAAAATCAGATAAGGTCAGATAAAGTCAAACCCGCAAGCGCTCGGGGAGACCCCGAACCCCCCGTGGGCTACCGCCCCCGAACCTATGATATTTCTCGCTTCGCTCGGTCACTTGCAGCGCTGCCTAGCGGCTCGCCAGTTGATCAGGAAGGAAAGGGGGGATAGTTGCCGTATTCCCCACAAATCGGCTCTGAAGGCTCTCAGGAGCTCCTTGGAAGCATCTTTGGTTATATTGCTAGCGGCTTGTTGGGTTTTGTAAGCTAGGGGTTGAGAATCGATTCTGTGCACATAGCGCTACTGGACACAGTGCTCTTTGCTGCACTTGCCACGCTAGTTTGGACAACTGCGAGCTATGTGCTGTCTAGCCAAGGACTGGGATATCCCTATTTTTTAAAAATATTATGTCAGTGCAAGTTGAAACAGTTACATTTCCATTAATAGAACTAAAGTTAATAGAGTTTAGTTATTAGGTTATACAGTTACACTTCAAAATAATGGATATATATCAATTGGTTAGTGGACTTTTAGTGTGCGATAAGCCGATTAACGGTGTGTGAAGCACCTATCCTGCGTGTGTGAAACACCCTAGCCTCGGTGTGTGAAAGCTCGATAAGGCGGTGTGTGTTAAACGCGGTATCGGTGTGCAATACACCGATGCAATTCACAGGGTTTTCCACAGAATAGAGTCCATTTATCCACAAGTGAACTTAGCCAGAACAAAGCCCCTCCAGTGTGTGATAAACCGATAATGCAAATTAGCGTTCCCGTGGGAACAGTGCGGCTGAAAAGAGAAGTTTGGAAGGCTATTGGTCTGAAGAAAGAGCTCAAAACTGGGTGAAAGCTGTAAAAATCAGGCCAGTAAGCCCCTGAGAAGGCCGCCGGGTTGTAGCAAAAAGGGGTCTCTTCCAGCAAAGCGTGTGTGATAAACCGATAACTATGCCGCTGCAGTACCGGCTTCTTTCGCGGTTAATTCCTTTAGCTCACCATTTTTATCCAACATGACAACCAGCTTTTCTGATTTGCCATTCACTTCAAGGTCAATGAAATAATCAGGAATACTCTGGTTCAGCACAATTTTCTTGATCATACGGCGAAACTCTTTCAGTTTCGATCTGGAGCCGAATTTGGCAAAGAGGTTTTCCAGCTTTATCTCCCAAATCGGCTGGTCACCACAGTGCTTACGGCAGATCTCGTAAAGGCGTCTGTCGTTCGCCGAGGTCAGCCGGAAATACGCTCGAGAATATGTCAGCACATGCTTCTCACTGATGGCATTGAAAATTCGCTCTGAAAGCGTAATTTCCACCCCCACGCTTTTGCCATTGTGCTCCACCACCTTGGCATCGTCGATTAAACCGAATACCTCCCCTCGCCTACTGGTTTTATCAGCAGCCCCTTTGGTGTTGACGTTGGTTTTGATGGTCGTGCCCCTCAGGCGCCCTAAGGTCTCGTGTAGGCGCTTGTACTGATCCCCTCCGCTGGAGCGACCTGTAGTCATGAAGAACTCATAGGCGGTGATCTGGATCCGCCTGGAAACCTCCCTGCCGCGATTCATCCCTTCCACAACCTGGCCTATGCAATACAGCAACAGGTCTTTATCAAATATCGTTGCTCTGCCTTGCGTGGAGGGAATCACTTCCACCCACGCGCTAAGGTTGGGGTATTCGTAGCGGAAGGTTTCCAAATCCCGGTTTTTGGACAAGGAAAAAATGGGGTGTTCCATCGAGCCCATATCTGACTTCGGCGCCACATCGATGATGTCCGCGATAAACAGATCGTCCTGGACTATCGGTATCGGGTTCTGGCTATCCTGCATGAGCACGTCCTCGTTGCCGCAATATGGCTTGTGAAATAGCAGTGCGCAGCACCCCGCTACGCTCTATCGTGAAATTCCCAGTCGCGCGGATTGACTCAATTTCTGTATCAATGCGAGAAGTAAGACTGGAACGCAGAGTGACTGGAATGGTTGTGTTGCCGCCCGGCTCAATGAACTCCTCCATCACCAAGTCTATAAACCCAGGCAGGGCAAGAAATTGCTCCACCGCCTCTTCTATCCATTGGCTTCGACGCTTCAAGCTAAAGCCGCTATTCTGCATGGCTGTGTGGGCCGCCGTGAGCATGCCCTTGGGTATGCATAACGTGGTGCGGGATTTACTTTCATCCCGCTGCGGCGCCCTGAGGCCTTTCTTCGGTGCGATTCGATTGCTAGTGAGAGGTGTCAATGTGCTGTCCTGTTTGCTGGGTGTTCCCATGGGAACACTAGCGGGTTATTTAAAGACTAAGTATCGTTCTTCATGCCTTTGCTGATGTGAATAACCAGCTGATCAAATGCCGCTGCGATGGCCTCAGGCGTATCGAGGGCCTGATTTTCCACCATTTTCAAATACGCTTTACCGCCGAGTTGTTGGCAAGCCGCCCGCAGTATCTTTTTGACTGGGTCATAATCCTTGCTGCGCTTTATCACGAAAACCGGTGGTGTCGGAGTCAGGCTTTTTGCTGGGTTGAGCCAAGCGTGCAGCTGCGCATGGGAGAGGGCGCTCAAGTCAGCTGCCTTGCGTAAGCTACTGATGCGACCGGAAGCAATGAGCTCCATTAACAGCGGATCTGGGTGACGAATGACCGAGAGATAGCGGTGCGCTGTGACGCGGGGCAATCCGGCCATTGCCACAAGCTGGCTGACAGATAGAGCTTTGTCCCGCTGCTTCTCCCAGCCCTGGACTAGTCGTTGTAAATTAAGTATTTGCTCTGAAAAAGACAGGTCCACGCGCTGGTTGTTTTCTTCCCATTGAAGAATGTCTTTCTCCAAAGCATCGGGGCGTGCTGCCAAAATACGGGTAGCGATCAGCTCCTCACCGAGAATGACGTGCGCCAAATAGCGCCGCTCACCCGCCACCAGTTTAAGGTCGGTACCACTGTCTTCAGAGAACACAGTTACTGGGTTGATAAGACGTTCATGGTGCTTAATCGACAGGGCGAGGGTGGTTAACACGAGATAGTCATCAAGTGCTTTCCCCGTCAGCGATTTAGCGACGGACGCGGCATAGGCGTCCCACCATTCCTCGGTGCTGTCTCCGGCAATCCATTCCGGCTGGAGAGGGTAGAGCAGGCGCAGGTCTTTAACCTGATCCAGACTAATGCCTAAGCGGCGAGGGTTATCGGGATCGAGAGTCAGCTGATTGAGAGGGAGGTAGCGCACGTTGAGGCTTTGATGGTGTGTCGCACCGGAAATCTGTGATTTGACGCCAGCTGCCCATTTTCTGGTGCCATCTACCGCACCTAGGTTACCTGTTCCGAATTTCTTAGTCATTGCAAGAATAGCTCCTTGTTGGGCTTAGGTGTTCCCATGGGAACACCTGTCATGCCGATGCGCGCCGAACGTAGCGTGTATCATTCAAAAGTTGCGGGACGATGAAATCGCCGACGATTTCTGCTTGTTTTCGGGCCTTGTGATCAGGTGAAATCTGAAAGATTGAGCGGGGCGTGATGCCCTTAATATCTCGCTCTGGGTAGGCAATTGACTGCGGCAGAAACACCGTAGGAGGGCACATGATCTCTGTCAGTTCCTCACGCAGCATAGCCAATGTATTCAGATGAATGCGCGTCCCAGAGCGGACCTTGTTGGGCAACAAGCCAATCAGCTTTACCTCGTCATCCGGGTTACGGGCATAATTTTCAGAAGTAATCGCTTGCAGCATGGCATTGATACCCTGCAGTGACTTCTCTTCAGGCTCAAAAGGAATAATAGTGTGCGTAGCGGCTCGCAGCGCCGCGCGAAATATAGGGTTGCGACTAGGGCCGGTATCTAATATCACGATGTCGTACTCACTGACGACGCCGTCCTGATGAATCAAATCGGCAATCCGGCTGACCACGTGGCTATCGATCTTCCCAGACGCGTTGTCAAATTCGGTATTGATTCGCTCGAGGCGCTCAGGGTGGCCAAGCAGGATCTCAACTTTACCCTTAAAACCATTTGCTGGAGAAATATGGGTAGGGTAGGGCAGGGAATACTTCCCAAAGAAGGTATCAGCGACAGATGAGCGCTCTTCTACATCCGGATCGCCATCGAAATCAGGGTGGGGAGGGGGTAATTGGCCTCCAGTCGCCGTCGGGACCGGTTCCATGCCAACCCAGTAGTCAGAGCTATTGCATTGCATGTCCAGGTCGATAACTAGGACGTTAAGACCAAGATTTATGGAGGCATACTCGGCAATCACCGAGCTGACTGTGGTTTTACCCACACCCCCTTTCTGATTGAGTACAGCCAAAACGGGCAATTGGTAAGTAAACAAAGCACATCCTCATTAGTCGTGAAGCTATAACTCGTATATGTTATTATACCTATACTATTATGCTATACAACATGTAGCGGCCAATGCGGAGATTTGTATACTACCAATAGACAAAATAAGGCGAATTCGGGGTAATAAAAAGAATTTTTCTGCAATTTGAAGTAAATATTGACCACAGGTTGACGTTTTAATTCAGCGAAACAGTAATGTCTTCGAGTAAAAATAATGGGCCGTCCCTAAAGGCTACTGCATTGGCTCTTTTCAAGATGTTATACTTAAGTATAACTTTAGAGATCAGGAGCCTTAACCATGTCTGTAGTGAAAATTAGACAATCCGGTGGCGGGAACATCGTCACGATTCCGAAAGCCATCGTTGAAACATTAGGGCTTCAGGTTGGCTCTGAGCTCCATTTGTCTCTAACAAACAACAAGATTGTGCTTGAGCCTGTCGTCCAGGATACGAGCTTGGAAGAGCTCTTAGCGGGTAGCCCTAAAGAGTGTTTTGCCATTACTGACGAAGATAAGGAATGGTTGAATTCGCCCGCTGTTGGGAAGGAGGTTTAATGTATATCCCGGATCAGGGTGATATTGTAACGGTAGATTTTGATCCAAGTTCAGGCAAGGAGATTATAAAAAGGCGGCCCGCATTCGTTGTCTCTCGGCACCTGTTCAATGATCACACTGGGTTCGCTATTGTGGCTCCGATTACCTCAACGGTGCGCAATATGCGAATGGAAGCGCAATTGCCTACTGGCTTATCCACACAAGGCTCAGTGCTTGTTCACCAGCTTAGATCCGTAGATTTTACAGCGAGGAATGTGGAGTTACTTGAAAAAGCACCGCAAGCAACAGCAGATGCGGTTGTCCAAATGTCTAAACTCATTATTAGTTAACAATCGCGTTATTCTCCCTGTTGATTCAACCCCGAAGTGCATGCCCTGTTAAGCAGCCAAAGCGGCTGTGTGTTCTCGGATTACATACGCAGGCGTTTTGAATCCAAGCAGTTTTCAGTCGATCACTGAGTCGGTTAACGACCTAGGCTTTGAACCCTGGCAAACGGATTCATCTTTAGCGTCTCCCAATCTTCGGTCCCTAAAATAGAGATCCCCATGTCTTGAAATTCATTGGTGAAAATACTGCGTTGAATAGAAATTAACCTGTGTAAAACCCTCACCCCCTGTCCTAAGGACAGGGGGTGAGGGTATATCACTAATATTTCCCTGTCACTTGGGGATATGAATAAGCCGGTTATTACTCGTTATCAACTGGGGTTGATTATCCATTCTCTCTACCAAGCTAAAGAATACAAAGGGGAGTCAATAGGGTACAAAAGGATGCAGCGGACAGTAGAGACTTTGGCAAGTACCTTAACTTGCTCTTAGATGAAGGCTTGTTGGCTCAACCCAGAGGAATGCCCACTGCTTGGAAATACTCGCTGGGAGGTGGAGGACGTCGTCTGCCCGCTGGACCCTTTTTGTTATATTTCACACCCTAGCGCGATGGCCTATCACGGGCTAACTGATCGTATCCCTTCCAAATTATTTATTTCTTCGCCTGGCGTGAAAGACTGGAAGGTATTTGCGATAGAGCGTATGAAAAAAGATCTAAAAGAAGACTATGCAATTTATAGAGATAACTCTTGCCTGCTCTTTCGCATCCAATAATTAAAAAGGTGGGTAAGAAAGAGGTGCATTGCACACATTCTAAGCACGTGGGAGCCTACAAAAATGTCCGAGATCGCAATATACGGGTGGCTACCATTGGGCGAACATTTCTAGAAATGTTGAGAAGCTCTGCACTTTGTGGAGGCATAAACCATGTAACTTCTAAGCTCAGCGTGTTTCCTATAACAATTTCTGCCGGAATGTGTAGGAGGGACAATTGCAGGTAGCACATTTCAGCGGCCAATTGATCAATGTCCCAACATCCATAGAATAACTAAGGTTTTTTTGCCGTTTTAAGTTGTTCAATGGCTTTATCAAAACTATAGAATCCTTCCAAAGAAACGCCCTTATTTTCTGCCGTAAAATGCGCTTTATTCACGATCAACGCATCGGCAAAATCAAGCGCTTTGCCACGTACTGGCATTGATTCCTCGTAGTCACATAACGCTGACCACACGACCTGCGAACTTTCAAAGACAAAGGCACCGTCACCTACCAAAGCACGAACGAGACCACACACGCCCGCCTTATTAAAGCTGTAACGCTTACCAGTTAATGTCCACACCGTTTCAACTAGAACAACGTCTGTAATCAATACCGGGCACTGGCTCTGAATAATCGCCTTGGCTTTGCTGTGCTGGCTGGCATCATCGACGAGTAGGTAACGCAGCAGCACATTAGTATCTATCGCAATCATTCAAAATGGCCGTGCAAAGATTGGTCATCGCTGACCGACTTGTTGGCCTTAGCGCCTTTCAGCAACCCCGCGGCCGCGCCTATCTCTTTTCTGATAATGTTGAGCTGATTACCGTGGCGTAAAATCTCCACGTCATCCCCGGCCTTAATCCCTATTTTTTCGCAATCAGAAATAGGCAAGGTAATTTGTCTCTTAGCACTGACTTTCGGCATAATCTTATTCCCTTTCTTTACTTAATAGATAATGTAAAGATAACGCGTTCTTTACATAACGTCAATAGTAAAGAGTTGCTGATTAATACCCAATTAACTAAAAATCAAAACCAAATTGCCCCAACTCCATTTGTGATTAACACAACAGGTATATTTGGCTCTTTTGGGTTATCTGCAACCACAACAGTTTCTGGTTTTCCCAGCAAAACGCTTTCCTTACGATCCCTTGCAGCCAGTTTAGAATCCCAAAACCCAAGATAATGGGATGGCGTTCGCATCACTGATCTAACTTCTAAACGTAACGTATTACCAGTAACAATTTCTGCGGCCAGTTGGTCAATGGATCAATTCTACTTACCCGTAAATAAATTTAGGAGAAACGTATGACTATTTGTAGAACACTGAGTGCTGTTACTTTTATCCTATTAACGGGCAACACTGTTGCTCAAGACTTAGACCAATCTTCTAGGTTTGACTTGGATACGCTTCAGGATGAAGGCGTTATCGTTACTTTTGACAACGGTTTCATACCGACCAATTTGGATTCAATGGTGAAATTGTCTGACCTTGTTGTTAAAGGAAGGTACGGCAAACTCCTCTCTCATGGCCCATTTTATGGATATGGATCTTCCAAAGAAGCTGTAATGGAGCAATACGAACTCACCGATGAGGCCGATCTTAAGTTCTATTCGCTGCCAATGAGTGAATATGAAATTGTAGTGGACGAGGTTTTGCATGGAACTCTTCCAAAAGGTCCGGTGATTTATCGTATTTATGAGAGCGACCCTACCGATAGGAGAGTTACCTCTCCGTTATCGAGCGGATATTTTTCTTTGGACTGCAACCTGATGATCAGACCTACGGTGCTTTAGGTCCCTCTTGGATCTTGGCGAATGTCGAGGGAAGTTATTTTTACCTTGAAGTGACTGAAGAAGGGGAGGAGACATACAAACCCTTGTCATTTGCTCAGAGCAATGAAAAAGATGCTTTTGAAGCGTCGCTCAATGTGGCTGTAGAGAGAGTAAATGCCGAGTCGCAATGATGGGAAATTGAGTCTTGAAAGAGAATGCCCCAATAACTGTGTAAACCCCATGATTTAGTTTACCCAATAGCAGTGATGAATGTGCCCTTAGTAATATTTTGTTACTGGCTGTAGGAGGGTGATTACAGTACGCTACAGGCACTATGAAAAAGAGCCACAGAGCCATAGATATCTTCGCTCAGAATATTCGTTTTGCCCGCAGGCAAAAGAATCTGTCATTAGAAGAGGTCGCCTCGCGAACAAGTTCACACCAGGCAACCTTATCGCGGATTGAAACGGGAAAGGGGAACCCGACTTTGGAAACATGCGGCCAGTTGGCCGATGTACTTGATGTCGATCTTCAGGATCTTTTAGATCCCAATTACATTGGTAAGGCTTTGCAAAGCCCTCACAGTTAACACCACTCCCAGACCAAAAATTCTTAACCTATTACCGCGGGCGAATTTGTTTGCCTGTTTTTTTATTCAATTAGGGTGACAAGCGGTTGACGATTTGCTGACAAAAAGTCATCAAGAACCCACCCACTAACTCCATAGGTTAGAGCTGGCGCGGGTTAGCGCCGATTGACTTAAAAATACACTTGGTTGACGCTTTTAAAACGCAGGAAAAGACCCACGAAATTAATTGGTCACGGCCCTTTGCGTTATGCCGTTTTACGTGTAGGATTGTCTTGTCCCGTCCAATTAAGGGCAAAAAGTACAACTCTAGTTACAAGGATAAATTTAATTGCTGCAACAAGCAGCTGCGTTGCCGTGTGCCTGGAATGTTGTCTAATGTAACAATTAATTAACTTATAAAACATATATATGACGGATTGGCGTTGATTCGATAAGCAGGCCATTACTAAGAAGGGAATCAAAGTAGTGAACGAAGACCGGTTAGCCAGGCAAAAAGAGAAACTTACGCGTGAATTTGGGTCGGAGCTTATTGGCCTGCTTGGGTCTGACGATGTTGTGGAAATTATGCTTAATCCTGACGGCAAAATATGGATCGAACGGCTCGGTAAAGACATGGAAGTTTTGTCAAATTCAATGGACGAACACAGGGCGCTGGCATTGATTGGAACAATGGCGAGTTACCACGAAACTATCGTCGATCGCGACAATCCCTTTTTGCAATGTGAGGTTCCTTTGGACGGTTCACGCTTTCAAGCGTGGATACCTCCAATCAGCACTAAGCCGTGTTTTTGCATTCGCCGTCGAGCGTCTTCAGTTTTCTCACTAGCGGAATATGTTGATCAACGGGTAATGACTGCAGCGCAGGCCGAAGAGATTCAGCGAGCTGTCCAGTCGCGACAGAACATCCTCATTGTGGGCGGAACTGGTAGCGGGAAGACCACCTTAGCGAATGCAATTATCAATGAAGTGGTAATTGAGTGTCCTGATCACCGTGTATTTGTTATCGAGGACACGGCCGAAATCCAGTGTAACGCTCAAAACGCAATTGTCCTGCGAACAAGTCTAGCCGCTTCTCTGCTCGATCTCATCAAAACCACACTCCGCGGAAGGCCCGATAGAATTATTGTCGGGGAGGTTCGTGCGGGCGCGGAAGCGTTAGCACTCTTAAAGGCGTGGAATACGGGACACCCTGGAGGCATAGCGACAATTCATGCC
>JAESUV010000219.1 GCA_016762975.1 Gammaproteobacteria bacterium
ATGATTTTCCAAACCTCAAACAGCACTTACCAGTAGAAATGCTATACACATCACAAAATGCCTGCTTTTCTAGCTGCAAAAGCGACTGTTACAGCCTCAGAAGGACCTGGAATGAAGACTCCGGCAGGCGGCATGCCTTGGTATCAACGCATCTCGGCTGCCGGAACATCCGCGAACATTAAGGCGACACAAACGCCGTTCGCGTACCACAGATAAACTGTACAATAAGACCCTTCGTAAAAAACACACGAGACCTCTATTAAAGCAATGAACCTACAGCACAGAGTTTTTCGATTCGTTTGGAATCAAAAATGGATCGATCTGCGCCATAAGAAAGCCATTTACAAGAAGCTGTGTAGCTACGGCGACGTACCAGATGCGTCTTTTTCCGTCGATTTTTTTGGCCTTCAGTATGAGGGGAACCTCAATAACAGTGTCGAGTTCGCCCTTTTCTATATGGGCGCATTTGAAAAGCCTCTACTGTTCTTCCTTCGCGATACGATGCAACGCTTGAGGCAGTCAGCGAATGGATCGAGACAGAGCTTCTTCGACATAGGTGCAAATATAGGACAGCACTCATTATTCATGTCCCTACATGCRGACCAGGTGCACGCATTCGAGCCTTACTGTGTCGTCAGCCAGAAACTCGAACGTCATATCGAACTCAATGAAATTGGCAATATTCAGCTACACAAAGTCGGCCTCAGCAATCAGCAAGAAGAATTAGATTTCTACGCGCCAACTGGGCGCAATCAGGGTATCGGCTCTTTCGACGCTGGCACCGTTAGCAAAGGCAACAAGAAGCTAGGTAAGCTGGCCTTGGTTCGCGGCGATGACTATCTAGCACAGAGCAAACTGCAGGATATCGCTCTGCTCAAGATTGATGTCGAGGGTTTCGAAAAAAATGTCGTTACCGGCTTGCGAGAAACACTAGAAAAGTCGCGTCCGGTCATAGTAGTTGAAGTCACCTACGGCAATTCACTCTCCTTTGCGTCTTTCGATGAACTGAAAGCCGCACTGCCCACCGACTACGCACTGTTCCGGTTCAACAACCGCAAGGCAGACGGCAGCAAGGCAAGGCGCCGTGGAGCCAACGCAAAGCGTAGCGGCAACTATGAGCTTATCCCTTTCGATGAATGGCGCATTTCCGGTCAGGACGATGTCATTGCCTGCCCGAAAGAGAAGCTAGGGCAGCTTCCTCGCAAGAATTCTGCCTAATACCCACTAAACTGGACAGGAATTTTAGGCGAAAAAAAGGCCTAGCACTAAGAATTCAATCCTAACCTAAGCCTTTTCAACACGTTCTTGCTTAAACTATCGGTGCCGCTATAGGTATCTTTAGTAAATTATTGTTTTATAACAAATTTTATCTACAAGGTAAGCCAGACTAAAACCAAGGTCAAAGGCACTTAGCTGTCATCCAATGCTTATCTTTAGGGAATTAGAGAACCCCTCACGGCCTAACTCCCCGGAGAAAAAGCTATTAAAGGATAGACTGATACGACTAATGTCCTCCGCCACTTCTTGCACACCATGATGCACATTCGACGGAAACAACAGAATGTCGCCAATCGCGGTTTTAATGAAGTACTTGTAGGCGTTGTAATAAGTGTCGGCGTTGCGCAGCAGCTCGTACCAGATCATGTCTTCGTTGCGGTAGAAATTGATGCCGTCATTCTCGGCGAGGTTGATATAAAGAACTCCGCTGACTACGCTATTTGGATGCACGTGACTGTGATGGGATTCCCCACGGCGTGACAACGTCAGCTAGGACTGCGTAATCTGCAGACTCACATCGTTCGACGAGTTATATATCTTCGCAAAATAGTCATCTAAACAGGCTTGTAACACGGCTCGAATGGCAGACATTTCTTCACTAGCCAATATATTCTTATTCTTAGATGAATGATTCGCGATCGCACGAACCGGTTCGCCCAGCTCGCTCTGAATAAACTCTAATTCGGCTTCAGATAAAACTCTTCCAAGTTGCGACCTGTACAAAGGTGTCGCAAACAAATTCATTACTGCCGATTCCATATATTCTCCCTTACACACTTCAACACCGAGGAAACTTGAGGCTGTATAGCATATTTCATCATGGCTCTATTCGGCCTGTTTAATGGAATGAATCTCTACAGTAGTGCAACCGTCAAATTTTGCGAAGCGCTCGAGCTCGGCTCGCAACGCTGTCAGAAAAGTCTCTCTACTCCTAACACTGCGCTCAAGGTACAGATTCATCACATGGAAAACGCCCGTCTTCCTGTCTGCCTTCGCATCGAGTCGCGCAACGAATCGATTACCGCGCAAGATCGGCAAACAGAAATACCCGTACTTGCGTTTTGCCTTGGGCACATAACACTCGATCTGATAGTCGAAGCCGAAGAGTGAGGCTAGACGTTTGCGTTGAATAACGGCATTGTCGAATGGCGACAGAATTCGCAAATTAGGCTTGGGCAAGCCTTGTTCGATAAGGTCCAAGGATTTCGGTGTTGCATAATAAGTCTGCCCATTAACTTCTAGCGCCAAGAGCATGCCTGCTTCAACTAAATCGGCCACAGTCTGAGACATCTGCTTGCCCAGCCCCTTACGCAGATAGGTCAACTCTGCAATCTGAGCTAGGCCATGCGAGCGTAGATAGTTCCCTATCAAATGACCACACAGCTCCTCGACTGTCGGCGTGCTGACATCGACATTACTCGGCAGCACGCGCTCACGCAGATCGTAGACTTTGTGGAAATTATTGCGACGAGAAACCATCAGCTCACCCTCCATGAAGAGCTGCTCCAGCGCTATCTTTGAGGGGGAGCGCGCCCACATGGCATCGCTGCTTTTCTTATCTTTAAAATCCTTCGCGGATAAGGGGCCCTCCTCACGAATACGCTTCAGAACCCTCCTCACCTGCTTACGGTCTTTCGGATACCAATGGGTATCACCGGAGGCAATACGCTGCATCATCGGCAAGGAGTAGCGATAGTCCCTCATCGGCAAGATAGCTAGCGCATGAGCCCAGTGCTCGAATACGGCCCCCTGCTCCTGCAACAGATCGATATCGGTAGCCTTGAAAGCAGAGACTCGATTCCAGAGTGTGTGAATATGTGCCCTAGCGACGACTGAGAGCGTGTCGATCTGCACATAGCCTAGGTGCTCGATAACCTTCTGCGTCGCGCCTAGGCCGCTGCCAAACGTGCGCCGGCTAGCCAGACCTTGCCGCGCCAAAACAAGTCGGCGCGCATCACTTGGAGAAATGGATTCAATCATCGGAACGAGTGAGGCCTACACGAGGTCAGAACAGAGGAAAGGGACAGGAATCACTGTAACCGATAAGTCGATTAGAACCTGCCCTCGTTGATTACGACAGCTGTAGCAATACTACCGACATTTCGAACTTTGTAAGACTGCCGCGCCTTACGCCATGCCCAGCTTCCGGGATGATCGAGCTCATCGATGACTTCGTCATCTCTAGTTACTTGCAGCAAACCATCGACGACCTGAATGACTACGCTTGGTAGCTTATGCAGCTGAACTTCGGTTTCCTCTCCTGGAGCCAGTTCAACACGATAGGATCTAAACCATGCATTTTCGAGCTCTGGCTCAGCGCTTAAGCCTTCCGGTCTATCGGACTCGAGATCGACATTGCCTGCGCTGTCATTCACCAAAGCAATGATGCGAAATAGACCCGGACCCGCGTTCGGYACCTTGTGCGTTACAGCCTCGYTCGCGTARTCRATATTACTGCCGATTTGACCGTCGCGCGGKCCATCAGCCATGCTGATATAAGTCAGCATGATAGGCTGGTCATGAACATGAGGCAGAGAGACATCGCCGGGATTAATCTGCACATCCAATAAGTAGAGATCCCCCTCCCTGTGTACTGTTCTGTGTCTTGGCTCTTGGAGTAAATGCACGATGCGCTCGCCAGCGAACTCGTTTTCTTCGGCAGCGAACAGCGTTGACGCCGGGCTGAGGCTTAGCACGAAGAAAAGAACTATGGCGAGAATGAAGAAGGTTAGKCGCAATCGTGGAAGCGRGTCATTYTGGGCTAGCGACTCTACGGCAATAGGTTGTCGAGGCTGCTTGTTCTTCATTTTACTCTCTCTGYTGCTAATTAATCCTTTGAAGCGAAGAARCTACTCCTTCTTTCAGGGATTTGCTAGAACTTGGAGCATTGATTGATTTTRACCTTAGGAGCYAGGCTTRGATTCCAGATCCAGCCACYTGTACATGACTAGCGCATCTACGTAAGACTTTTCAGGAAGTTCAAACCCTGCCGGAATGCGGCCAACTATGTTGAACCCCARCTTCTGCCACAGYTTRACTGCTGATTCGTTGCTACTTGCCACSAAATTGAACTGCATCGCCTTGTAACCCAACTCTAATGCRACTTGYTGGGAATGTTCGCAGAGGRCCGTGGCGAGASCSYGSCCTCTCGCGCTTGCGGCAACCATATAACCACAGTTACAGACGTGCGCTCCAGGCCCTTCTTKGTTGGTTTTGATGTAGTAGCTGGCCAGGRCYTCTCCGTCGACCTTGGCGACSTAGGTGCGCACGGGGGTTTCTAACCACTTTTTTTGGGCTTGCTGTTTGGTGATGTTGGTTGGGTAGCCGTAGGTTTGGCCAGATTGAGCAATTTGCTGGAAGATTGGCCAGAAGTCATCGAAGTCTTGGGTTGTGGCTAATTGGATTTGCATTTGGATGCTTGATAGACGTGTTCGGTGAATTGAATAAAGACCGAGTGAATCTTGGGGATACTACTTCGACCGGGTGTTGGGGAAGTTAGCGGGTGAACCAAACCAAAAAAACCCGCGTTAGCGGGTTCTTTGATATTGGTGCGCCCGACAGAGATCGAATCTGTAACCCCCGGCTTAGAAGGCCGGTGCTCTATCCGGTTGAGCTACGGGCGCGGAATGATTCGCTAAGCAATAAATTGCGGCTCTGGCGAATCGGCGTGTATTTTACACGATTTCTTCTAGCTGACCATGAGTAGTGCACGTCTGGGTGGAATTGCTTCTAATCGTTAACATTCTTACTCTTCGGCTGATCGCTGTAGCGATGATGTTCCTGCGGGGTTCCAGCGCAGCCTACTCCGGTGTACATGCCTGACATCACATCGTTCAGTCGGCGGTAAATTCTGGATAAGCGGGCGAACGGCCCAGTCTTTGAATTTTCCAATAGGCTTGGTGAATCCACATTTAGGGACGACAGCTGCACCGGTGCGCCATCGATGGTTTTGGCTTTTTGCTCTGACATAGCGAGATTCTATCAACTATCTGTAATTTAACTACTTATATAAATGGCTACAGAAACAGACCTGCAGAGGGCCAATTTTAGTTCGGAGGTCTTTGGAGAAGAAGATGGATAAGAAGATGGGGGCGAATAATGGGGTGACTGACGGGGTTCGAACCCGCGACCACCGGAGTCACAGTCCAGGGCTCTACCAACTGAGCTACAGTCACCATTGATCGCTAAACTGCGGTAATTCAGGGAATCGCGTGAATCCGCACTATTGATTCATCTTAGATGAGCCAACGAAATTGGTCGGGGTAGAGAGATTCGAACTCCCGACATCTTGCTCCCAAAGCAAGCGCGCTACCAGACTGCGCTATACCCCGATAATGGGTCCTAAATTCTCGAAAACGCTTCGTTTTCGAGAGGACGGAATAATACTCACGTCAATGGTACCAGTCAATGCTTGATTCCATTGGTTTCAGCTAAAGACACGGTGCCTCGGGCGCTTCAGGCGAACCAGGCGAGTCGGCTAGCGCTCGATCCTCCAGCTACTGCCATCAGCACCGTCTTCCACGACAACTTTCATTGCTGCTAACTTGTCGCGTATTTCGTCGGCTAAGGCCCAATCCTTGTCTGCACGGGCCTGTTTACGTGCCGCAATCAGCTGATCTACCTCCTGCTCATCCACGTTGGTCGCGACATTGCTACGCAGAAACTCCTCAGGAGTGCTCTGCAAGATGCCTAATAAATTAGCGAGCCGTATAAGCAATGCACCGAGCTGGTTCGCAAGGCCGGGATCAGCCTCCTTGTTTTTATTGATCTCCTTCACCATCTCGAAAAGCACACTGAAGGCTTCCGGCGTGTTGAAGTCATCGTCCATCGCCGCGAAGAACGCCTTCTCGAAGCGGCTATTGGTCAGCGACTTCGCATTCACAGTATCCAAGCCCTTCAAGCAATTATAGAAGCGCTCCATTACACTGGTAGACTGCTGCAAGCTCTGCTCAGAATAATTGATCGGGCTACGGTAATGACTCGCAATCAATAGATGGCGAACAACTTCGGCATCGTAGTCCTTTAGAATTTCCCTCACGGTGAAAAAATTATTCAGCGACTTCGACATCTTCTCATTATCGACACGCAGTGGACCATTGTGCATCCACACATTCGCGAATTGCGTGCCGGTCGCCGCTTCTGATTGTGCCACTTCATTCTCATGATGAGGAAACAGCAGATCCGATCCGCCACCATGAATATCGAAGTTGTCACCGAGGCAACAAGTCGACATGGCCGAACATTCGATATGCCAACCAGGCCTGCCATAGCCCCAGGGAGAATCCCAGCCAACACCGTCATCCGGCGAAGACTTCCATAACACAAAGTCTCTGGGGTCTTTCTTCAGCTCGCCTACTTCGATGCGCGCACCATCCAACAACTCATCCATCTTCTTTTTGGATAGCTTTCCGTAGCCAGGAAAATTCATGACTGAGAAATAGACATCGCCATTGTCAGCCCTGTAAGCCATGTCTTTTTCAACAAGCAGCTTAATCATGTCGACAATTTCGGTAATATGCCCTGTCGCCCGCGGCTCAACGTCCGGTGGAAGCACGGCTAACGCCGCCTCATCCTCATGCATTGCATCGATAAATCGATCGGTGAGGTCTGAAAATAATTCACCGTTCTCGCTAGCACGATTTAAAATTTTGTCATCGATGTCGGTAATATTTCGCACATAATTGACCTCGTAACCACTTGCGCGCAGATAACGCGTGACGACATCAAACGCCACCATCATCCGCGCATGACCGAGGTGCAAATAATCGTAGGTTGTTATCCCACAAACATAGATGCCTACCTTGCCTTCAATAATTGGCTTAAATTCTTCTTTAGTCTGTGTCAGGCTGTTGTAAATATTTAGCACGGGATACTCTTTATTTATTTTCTATGATTCTATCTTAGATAGGTTTATCACCTACCATGAATCACGCAGGGTTATGGTTCGATTGAAAACAAGCTTGCTCTCCGATGATGCCTTCTCATCGAGACAATAATAACCCTCTCTCTCGAATTGATAGCGCGGTGATGCACCCTCTTCCACTATAGATGGCTCTGCGATACAAGAACTAAGCTCGATCAATGAATCTTCGTTCAGACATTCACGAAAATCTTCGATGTCTTTGCTTTGAGGATTCTCGACATTGAATAGTCGATCATACAAACGCACGCTCAACGGTATTCCCTTCGCCTCGGATACCCAGTGGATCACGCCTTTTACTTTGCGCCCTTGCGGCTTCTTGCCGAGCGTATCTAGATCGACACTGCAATGCAGCTCGGTGATAGTTCCAGCCTCATCCTTAATCACCTCATCACATTTGATCACATAGGCGCCGCGCAGCCGCACCTCGCCACCTACAGTGAGCCGTTTAAAGCCCTGCGGCGGTACCTCTTCGAAATCTGATCTATCTATCACCACGCGCTTGGTGAGAGGAACTGTGCGTCGCCCCATTTCCTCATTCTTGGGATGGTTCGCCATACTGAGGTTCTCTAAGTGCTCATCCGACAGGTTCGTCAACACAACGGTAACTGGATTCAGCACACACATCGCCCGTGGACTATTCTTGTCCAGGTCATCTCGAATCGCATGCTCTAACATGCCGAGATCGACAACGCTGTCGCTGCGCGCCACGCCGACACTCTCGCAAAAATTTCGAATGGCGTTAGCAGTAAAGCCTCTCCTACGCATTCCAGCTAGAGTAGGCAGGCGCGGATCATCCCAGCCTTCCACGAGATTCGTCTCTACCATCTCCTTAAGCTGACGTTTGCCCACAATGGTGTAATTCAGTTTCAGCTTCGCGAATTCGGTCTGCTCCGGCAGTACATAGTCACTCTCCGTGCCAGCCAGATCGCTAGCCGCCGCGATGGATGCAATATCTACACTGTGCAATATCCAATCGTACAGAGGACGATGATCCTCAAATTCGAGCGTACACAGCGAATGAGTAATGCCTTCGATCGCATCTGACAAGCAGTGCGTATAGTCGTAAGTCGGATAGATACACCACTTGGAGCCGGTCTGATGGTGCTCTATATGCCTAATCCGATACAAAACGGGATCACGCATAGTGATATTCGGCGCGGCCATATCGATTTTTGCGCGCAGGCTGCAGGCTCCATCGGCAAACTCTCCAGCTCGCATACGCTCGAAGAGGTCCCTATTTTCTTCTATCGACCGAGCTCGATGCGGGCTGTTCCGTCCCGGCTCTGTCAGTGAGCCACGATACTCCCGCGCCTCAACTGCACTTAAGTCGCAGACGTATGCCTTGCCTGATTCAATAAGCTGCACCGCAAACACGTACAATTTCTCGAAATAATTCGAGGAGTAGCGCACATCGCCATTCCACTGGAAGCCTAACCAAGAAATATTGTCCTTAATAGCATCGACATACTCCTGACTCTCTTTCTCCGGATTCGTGTCATCGAAGCGGAGATTACACAGGCCTGAATTTTCTGCCGCTATGCCAAAGTTGAGGCAAATAGACTTCGCATGTCCGATATGCAGATAACCATTCGGCTCTGGTGGGAATCGAGTGTGCACGCGCCCGCCGTGCTTATTCTCTTTAATATCATGAGCAATCTTGTTGCGGATGAAATTAGACGAAGTGTTATTATCGACCGCCCCATCAAGAGTGGTACTAGCGGATTTTTGATCTGTCATTGCGAAGGTTCTTCTATCTCTGCGGATTATGTACGTCAATCTGAAACTGAGACTGTCGTGGCGCGCGTAAAACGCTTATTATAACGGCTTCTGCATTGCCATAACAAAAAGTTTCATCGGCAAGTAGCACGCTGGGTTTATGCACCTAGTTATCTAGCATCTCCCTTGCTCAATCTCGCCCGTTTTTGGACGAGACTTAGGAGCAAGATTTAAGCTTCACTCAATAGGTAGTAAACATGATCACAATAAAGACCAACTACGGCGCAATTACCGTAGAGCTCGATTTCGACAAGGCACCCATTTCGGCCGCCAATTTTCTGCAGTATGCCAAATCTGGATTCTACGATGGCACTATCTTTCACCGTGTTATCAATGACTTCATGATTCAGGGCGGTGGTTTCGAGCCCGGCCTTACGCAGAAAGACTCTGGAACACCTATCGAGAACGAGGCCGACAATGGGTTAAAAAACCTAATCGGCACCTTGGCGATGGCAAGAACGGCAGTTCCTCATTCCGCCACGGCACAGTTTTTCATCAACGTAGGCGACAATCACTTCCTGAACCACACCGGCAAGAACGACCAAGGCTGGGGCTATGCAGTTTTCGGCAAAGTGACAGACGGCATGGACGTGGTCAACAAACTCAAGGAGTGTGAGACAGCATCCCAGGACGGTCATCAAGATGTGCCAGTCAATGAGATAATCATCGAATCCGTCGAAGTCACCGAAGAAGACTAATCTTGTCTAGCAGAATCCTGCTCATCTCCGATCTACACCTGGAACCAGGTAGACCGGATATAACCGCCGCATTGTTTGCGTTTCTTAAGAGAAACGCGGCKGCCTGCGGTGCGCTGTATATTCTGGGTGATTTGTTCGAAGTCTGGATYGGCGATGACGATGCCAGCGAACTCAGCGCGGCRGTAGCGAGYGCRCTGARTAGYTTTCATGAAGCYGGGGCAGACATCTTTATCATCCACGGCAATCGTGATTTTTTGCTGGGAGWTACCTATGCAGCGAGCTGCGGCGCGACRCTAATCGAWGAYTCTACAGTTATCRATACGCCCRTCGGSCCCGCCYTAGTCCTGCATGGGGATGATCTGTGTACGGACGATGTTGAATACCTAAAATTCCGCMATACCGTGCGCCAAGMATCCTGGCAGCAGGATTTCCTCAGTAAAACGCTCCTTGAGYGCCGTGCATTCGCCAATCAGGCTAGRCAGCAAAGCCAACAGGCAACCTCGACCAAGMAAAACGCGATTATGGACGTGAATGCCGCCTCTGTTGAACAGCGCTTACTCGAAACTGGGCAGAAATTAATGATACATGGCCACACACACCGACCGCAGGTTCATGCGCTGGAACTGGGCGGGAATAAGGCGCAAAGGGTTGTGTTAGGGGATTGGGACAAACATGGCTGGTTCGTCGAGATAGACGGTAAAGGACTGCGGCTCGAGAAATTCCCRCTCTGATATCTGCGCTATGAGCTACTTTTGTGGCCGCGTTTTCTTGGAGCAAAATAGCGCGCGTGATGCGCCTCACTGAGTARTAGCAGATCSYTCTCTATKATCTCRCACAATTCTGGCARCGGCATGWRCGCATAGTTYCCKAGKGCGTAGACACCGTAKTCCTCYARKYTCTCCATACGGCCGTGCCCCTTCTTMAGTAGGTTSTGCARCCARCAATAAGGYGARAGGGATTCATCGTAGGGAATTTGAAAGCGATCCAGCCCTGCCTTGAGAYTAGCTTCSGAGAATATTCGCAGCTTATTCTCTAGGATTTGTGTATTGAGTCTCTCAATTCTGCTCAATACSGCCGACTTCGCATCAGCGTCRTAGCCATTCCAATCGATCACCTCGAAAGCGTAACGCTTRCAGCCGCGACACACGACATCCCCAAAGGAGGTTGTAGAGCAAATRCCSAGACAAGGTGTTTTGATAACGGTCATGGTATTAACGTAATTGAGGCATGAGTTAGCCGAAGAGTGAGGGCAGAGACTTTAACAAAATTTGCTCAATTATAAACTGTCTGCAACATTACTTCGCGCACAAACTACGCCCGATTAAGAGAATTCATATTTAATGAAATACACTGAAAAAGGCATCGTCCAAGCGCGCTGCCAACTGGATTTTTACCTGAATTTACAGTAGACTACGCGCACATTTTAGGCTCCTGCCCTGCTCTGAATCTAGATGATTAGTAGCTTCTCTTAGCAAGGAATCTCAGGCAATAGGCAGGCCGGCCCAATCCATTTGCAAGATGACACCCCTGTTAAGTGATTCTCACTAATCACTTCGATCGCACAACAACAGCAATCGATTTATTTCACTAACAGCGCTGAATCGAAGAGGATAGAACTTTGTTAGAAGCTTACAGAAAACACGTAGCGGAACGCGCCGAACAGGGCATAGTCCCGAAGCCCCTGTCTGCAGAACAAGTTGCAGGACTTGTAGAGCTCTTAAAATCGCCACCCGCCGGCGAAGAAGAATTCATCCTGGATCTACTTTCCAACCGCGTGCCAGCCGGCGTCGATGAAGCGGCTTATGTTAAAGCTGGCTTCCTATCTGCGCTCGCGAAAGGCGAAGCGAAGTCTCCGATTATCGATCAACTTTTAGCCGTTAAGCTACTGGGCACGATGTTAGGTGGCTACAACATCTCGACCCTTGTTGAGCTACTGGATTCAGACACGCTAGCCACCGCTGCTGCCGACGAGCTTTGTCATACCCTACTGATGTTCGACGCCTTTCATGACGTGGCTGAAAAAGCGAAGTCCGGTAACGTTGAWGCGAAGCGCGTWYTRCAGTCTTGGGCGGATGCRCAGTGGTTTACCGACAAGCCTGAYCTRCCGAACAAAATYACTGCCGTGGTCTATAARATTCCYGGGGAAACRAATACGGACGACCTTTCACCRGCTCARGACGCCTGGTCCCGCCCGGAYATCCCTCTGCACGCGAAGGCGATGTATAARAACCCAAGAGACGGCGTGACCAATGCCGAAGARCAGATCAAGGAACTTGAGCTGACWGGCCATCCAGTTGCMTTRGTTGGCGATGTAATGGGMACTGGCTCATCACGTAAATCRGCCACCAACTCGGTGTTATGGCACATCGGCGACGACATGCCCTATATCCCCAACAAGCGCGATGGTGGAATYTGCATAGGRGGCAGTATCGCTCCAATTTTCTACAATACGATGGAAGATGCMGGCGCCTTGCCAATTGAGACAGTAGTCGACGAYCTGAATACCGGMGACATCATCGACATCGACGTTTACACGGGCCGCATTACAAATCATSAAAGCGGCGAGCTGATTTCAGAATTCAAATTAAAGACAGATGTCCTACTCGACGAAGTTCGAGCCGGTGGCCGCATACCCTTAATTATTGGGCGTGGGCTAACGCAGCGAGCTCGCGAAGAATTGAATTTAGAGCCTTCCAGTGTTTTCCGAATCCCAATTACTGCCGAGAAATCTGACAAGGGCTTCACGCTCGCTCAAAAAATGGTAGGCAAGGCTTGTGGCGTAGAAGGTATTCGACCAGGCAGCTACTGCGAACCGAAGATGACTACAGTAGGCAGTCAAGATACAACTGGCCCCATGACCCGCGACGAATTAAAAGACCTCGCCTGCCTAGGCTTCTCAGCCGACCTTGTTATGCAATCATTCTGTCATACAGCGGCCTACCCGAAGCCTGTCGACATTGAAACGCAACACACGCTCCCTGATTTTATCCAGACACGCGGCGGTGTCTCGCTGCGCGCAGGTGATGGCATCATCCACTCCTGGCTAAACCGCATGTTGCTGCCGGATACAGTAGGCACCGGAGGCGATTCTCATACACGCTTCCCTATCGGCATTTCATTCCCCGCCGGTTCTGGCCTTGTTGCCTTTGCGGCGGCGACCGGTGTTATGCCTCTTGATATGCCTGAATCAGTGCTGGTTCGTTTCAAGGGCAAGATGCAGCCTGGTATTACGCTACGCGACCTAGTCAATTCGATTCCTTATACGGCGCTAAAGAGCGGCGATCTCACTTTGGAGAAGAAAGGCAAGAAGAACATTTTCTCCGGACGCATTCTCGAGATTGAAGGTCTACCTGATCTCAAGATCGAGCAAGCTTTTGAGCTTTCCGATGCCTCCGCTGAACGCTCGGCAGGTGGATGCAGCGTTCGCCTCAACAAAGAACCAATCATCGAATACTTCAAGTCAAATATCACGCTACTGCGCTGGATGATCGACAATGGCTATCAGGATGCCCGCACTCTAGAGCGACGCGCACAAGCTATGGAAGCCTGGTTAGAGAATCCGGAACTGCTAGAGCCAGACGCAGATGCGGAATACTACAAGGTAATCGAGATCGACCTGAATGAGATTACCGAGCCATTGCTGGCCTGCCCGAATGACCCAGACGACGTGAAGACACTCTCCGATGTGCAAGGTACTAAAATCGACGAAGTCTTCATCGGATCTTGCATGACTAACATCGGTCACTTTCGAGCGGCTGCCGAAGTCTTGAAGCAAGTTGATGGCGGCCTTCCTACGAAGCTTTGGATCGCCCCTCCAACGAAGATGGATGAGCATCAACTCAGCGAGGAAGGCATCTACAATATATTCGGTGTATCGGGAGCCAGAACCGAGATGCCAGGCTGCTCGCTATGCATGGGTAACCAAGCACGAGTCGCTCCAAACTCCACGGTAGTATCAACATCGACACGAAACTTTCCCAACCGGCTCGGTCAGGGCGCAAATGTTTACCTCTCATCCTCAGAGTTGGCAGCAGTTTGTGCGGCTCTCGGTAAAATTCCAACTATGGATGAGTACATGAGTTATATGGGCAACATCAACACGATGGCTGATAGCATTTATCGTTATCTGAACTTCCACGAGATTGCGGACTTCATGGAGGCGGCAGATCGAGCGAAGAATATTCCCGTCACTAACGTGCAGGATGTCGCATAGAAAGACCTGATTTTCGCGCATAAAAAAGGTGGCCTAGGCCACCTTTTTTATTGCTTCACTGCTTATCTCCTAGATATATCGCCTCGATCTATTTCCTGGACCTATCTCCTAAATAATGGAGAATCAGATCGTGCTCTTCTCTACTATTTCGTACAGATCCTTCGACAATTCGACTTGCGCCTTGATCCGCCGAAGTTGTGCCTGCATTAACCCCTGCCTCTTAGCGCCGAACTTCCTCCACCGTGTCAAAGGTGTTAGGAGTCTAGAAGCTATCTGCGGGTTCAGCTTATCGAGGATTAAAACTTGATCCGCTAAGAACTCATAACCATCACCACTTACATCATGAAACCCAATATGATTTTGACCACAGAATGCACCAATCAATGATCGCACTTTGTTCGGGTTACGAATATCGAAGTCCGCGTGCTCAAGCAACTGCTTAACCTGAGCCAAGCTACCGGGAAGTTGGCATACAGCCTGCGTTACGAACCATTGATCTACCACCAATGGCTCATGACTCCATTGCTTGTAAAAGCTATCTAGCGCATCGCGCTTTAACTCGACAGCGGCTGCAGCACCACTATTGACGAGGCAACGTAGACCTGACAATTGGTCCGTCATATTGCTAGCCTGGGAAAACTGCTTCTGTGCTGTCGTTACAGCCTCATCTTTCCCGCTTCTCATCAGAAAGGATAGCGCTAGATTCTTTAGCGACCTCCTCGCTATAGATTCAGCATCCGCTGCGTATTCGGCATCGCTGATGTTATCCATATACACATCTAGAAACGAGGAGTAGAACATGACAGCGAGCCCGTTTAATAGAAATTCACGCACCAGATGAATGGCCTCAACATCCGCGACCTCGGCTCTCTCGATAAGAAAACCAACTGTCGGAAGACTAAGCAGCTGTGCGACCATTGCCTTATCCACACTAGCACCGCTTAGAGTCGAGTCGAGAACACCGGCATAGGCGTCAATCAAACTCTGCGGAAGCGTTAGATCTCTACCTGCGAGCAAATCAGACTGAAGCTCGTCTATTAGGCCGATAGTAAGTAACTGAGAAGCGTTCCAACGATTAAAGCCATCGCTGTCGTTAACCATAAGAAACAACAAGTCGGCGCGAGAGTAGTCATAKTGCAGCCTCACTGGCGCRCTAAAGCCRCGCAGCAGTGAAGGTATCGGCTCAGATTCYAGRCCCTCGAARACGAGGCGCTGCTCTTCCTCTATCAGRGAAAACACCCTATCGGTTTCGCCTGTAGRGCCGTCATCACCGAGCAGCTTCARCGGCAGATCTTTGCCATCACTTCCYARTAGGCCCAGTCGCAGCGGGATAGYTAGTGGTTTCTTRTCCGACTGTCCWGGMGTGTCTGGACAGGACTGGCGAACATGTAATGTGTAGCGTTTGCTATCCGCATCGAACTCACTACGGATAGAAACCACCGGTGTGCCAGCTTGACTGTACCAGTTACGAAACTGACCTAGGTCGATGCCACTAGCATCCTCCATGGCCTTCACAAAGTCCTCCGTAGTTACAGCCTGTCCATCGTGCCGCTCAAAGTACAAATCACTGCCCGCTCTAAATTTCTCAGGCCCGAGCAACAAGGAGATCATTCGGACAACCTCTGCGCCCTTCTCATAAATGGTAACTGTATAGAAGTTCGATATTTCCATGTAAGAATCAGGTCGCACTGAATGTGCCATGGGGCCGCCATCTTCAGCGAACTGCACGGTTTGCAGAAAGGAGACGTCCTCGACCCTTTTTACTGTACGCGAGCCCATATCTGCGGAAAATTCAGAGTCGCGGTAAACCGTAAACCCTTCCTTTAAACTAAGCTGAAACCAATCTCTGCAGGTGACTCTATTTCCAGACCAGTTGTGGAAATATTCGTGAGCTACAACCGCCTCGACACGCTGAAACGAGAAATCAGTCGTCGTCTTAGGGCTGGCAAGTACGCAGGAGGTATTGAATACATTTAGGCCCTTGTTCTCCATCGCACCCATATTGAAATCATCGACAGCGACGATCATGAATATATCGAGGTCGTATTCACGGCCATAGACTTCCTCATCCCAGCGCATCGATTTTTTCAGCGATAACATCGCATGGTCACATTTGTCGATATCTTTTTCTTCGACGAATATACGCAGCTCGATCTCTCGACCGCTGCCAGTTACAAAAGTATCATCAAGGCTCACCAAATCACCCGCCACCAGAGCAAATAGGTAGCTAGGCTTCTTGAATGGATCTTCCCACGTTACCCAATGCCTATCGGGGGCGCCCTCTACCTCGCCACTTGCTAGTTTGTTGCCGTTGGAAAGCAGCACCGGGTATTTGGCTTTCTCAGCGCTTACCGTGGTTGTAAATTTCGACATGACGTCGGGGCGGTCTAGGTAATACGTGATGCGACGAAAACCCTCTGCCTCGCACTGCGTACAGAACATTTTCTTCGACTTGTATAGGCCTTCTAACGCCGTGTTGTTTTGCGGCTCGATTCTTGTGTGACACTCAAATTGAAACTCTTCAAATGATGCGCCTAGGAAACTCTCCAGTGCCGGGATAGTTAGGCTTTCATCGTCGGTTATGTATTGATCGGAATTTAATAGTTGCCCGTTAATAAAAACCTTCTCTAACTTCAAGAGCTGTCCGTGCAGCCTTAGGTCGGTGACGCCAGGGCCACACTTAAAGAGCAACCTAGAGACGACTGTCGCATGATCTTCATACAGGTCGAATTGAAGGTCTGTGGTTTCGATAATAAATGGAGGCGGCCTATAGTCTTTCAAATAGGTAGTTCTGAGCGAAACGTCTTTCATAATCTACAACTCTGTCTGTTTAGGTTTTAAAATTCAAATACGCTCGTGCGAAATTCACAAGGCAGTGCTGCTTTACTGGCTATTTACTAACCATCTACTCGCTATAAAGCGCGACCTCATAGCCTGCAAAGCGGCGCATATTTATTACTCCCGAATCGAGAATCAGGTACTGACCCTTAATGCCTAGCAACGTGCCTTCCACGATTGGCGTCTTATCAAAAT
>JAESUV010000142.1 GCA_016762975.1 Gammaproteobacteria bacterium
GGAACAGTACGAATCGCCTTCGGCTCGGCCGACCCAGATAACTGGCTAAACATCACAATCGCCGAAGGCACCGATGCGCCCGCGCCAGAAGATGCGGTCATTGTGGATTTAAACGACGATGGCTATCTCGATGTGGTTGTCGCCGCAGAACAGTCGCATCTAATCTACCTTCAGAACCCAGGGTTGAATGCGCGCACGGCCACCTGGCCAAGACTTATCTTGCCGATGACGCAGGGGCGTGGATCTTACATTCGCGTGTTCGCCGCAGATTTTGATGGAGACGGCATAGCCGAACTCACCGCGCCAAATAAGGGAGCGCAGTCGCCTGGGCCAGAAGACTACGCCCGCTCAACTCCTGTTGAGCTGTATAAATTCACTGGAGATCCACTATCCGGCAGCAGCTGGCAACGCAGCGAACTCGGTAGCTACAGCATTCCACAAAATGCGGAGCCAGTAGATCTGGATGGCGATGGTGACATGGACATCATAGTCGGCGCGCGCGGCGATGCACGTCTAGTTTATTTCGAGAATCTGGGTGCCGGGTCTCTGGATTTTACCGAACACGCGATTGGCATCTATGGTGCAGCGATGGGCGGGTTCAATCTCGAATACACGGACCTGAATAACGATGGTCGTCTCGATATTATTGGCTTAAGTAACGACGGCCAATTCAAATGGATCGAACAGCCCGAAAATATTGACGATACTTGGAACGCCTACACCATTGGCAGCATCGTTCCCGACCGCTTAGTCGGCATGGAGATCGCCGACATCGATAACGATGGCGACATTGACGTAATGGTAGGCAGCTACAGCCGAGGCCCGCGCACCGGAGACGGGGATGTCGATGTAAACGATGCGCTAGGGCGACTTGCCTGGTTCGAGAACCCTGGCGACGCCAAATTGGAATGGACACGCCACGATATCTCCAGACGCAAGCGCGGCATGTTCGACAAGTTCATAGCCCGAGACATTGACGGCGATGGCGACATGGACTTCGTCGGCACGCGAGGAAATAGCGCTCCCTTTGATGGCGTATTTTGGCTTGAACAAGTTCGAAGCAGTGAGCCCCGCAGAAATTTCCAACCAGCACGGGCGCAGGAAAGTGACGAGATAGCGCTGCCCTGATTACCTCTGACTCGACAAGCCAAAACACTAAAAAGAAACGCCGCTTGTCTTAAGACAAACGGCTTAAAAAATTCATTCTCTAGAATAGAGAAAATGGCCTATGCAGTCGAAGCAGATGCAGAAGCCTCACTTGCAGACGGATTTTGGCTTACCCCGTTGGATTCACTTTTTTCTATGAATTCAACCGCGTCCTTGATCGCATCGAAGCGCGTATCGAAATTGTCACCGTGTGATAAGCAATATTCATTATTAAGCCCCTTTAGCATCGTACGAACCTCATCGTTCATACCCGATACGTAGACTTCCTTATTAGCGATGTGTGCATCGCTGCCAATAGTCTCCATGGCTCTGGCCGCAGAGACATCGACGTGTGTCACTCGACTAAAATCTAGAACCATTGCCGATTTGCCTTTCGACTTTTCTCGAACCTGATGACCCACGTCAGCCGCAGCGCCAAAACTCAGCGGACCGTCGAAGTCGAAAAGCGTGACTTTATCCCCTGCTCTGCTTAGTAACGCTTCTTCTTCTGCAGTGAGATCGACAGACAGACCCTCATTAGTCACATCACCCAAAGCTTTGAGTTGCGCATCGGCGATCTGTTTCACGAAGGCTAGCGCCGCCATTACTACACCCGCGAGAACCGCTGTGATCAAGTCAACGAATACTGTAAGGAAAACTACAAGAATCATAAGGCCCAAGTCCCAACGGGGCCCCTTGTGTGCACGCTTCAAGTAGGAGAAGTCGATGATGTCGTAGCCAGTCTTAACCAGCAATCCCGCCAACACAGCATGGGGAATCTGCGAGGCAAGTGGGCCCAAGGAAACTACTACTGCCAAGAGCAATAGGCTATGAGTCATGCCAGATATCTTGGTTAGACCGCCAGTGCGAATATTTACAGCGGTTCGCATCGTTGCGCCTGCGCCAGGAACGCCTCCGAATAATCCAGCGATCGTATTACCTATGCCCTGGCCAATTAGCTCTCGGTTGGAATCATGTCTGGTGCGAGTCATATTGTCTGCAACCAACGAGGTGAGCAAACTGTCTATAGCGCCCAGTATGGCGAGAATGAACGCCGCCTCTACAACAATAGATAGTGAGTCTTGACTGAACGAAGGCATAATGAAACCAGGCAAGCCTGTTGGTATGTCTCCCAAAATTGGTGCGCCACCGACTATGGCACTACCAACCGTTCCTATAACCAACGCGGCCAATGGCGCTGGAACAAATCTTCCCCAAGTCTTAGGCCACTTGAATACAATAAACAAAGTCGTCAGGCCCAGAGCAAGTGCAACAAAATTCGGATCCATCACCGAGCTAGGTATTGCCGCCAACGCAGGAATTGTTCCACCGCCTTCAGGCTCGTGTCCAAATAGACGACTAAACTGCAACGCGATAATGATACAGCCGATGCCGCTCATAAATCCGGATATTACAGGGTAGGGAACGAGTCGAATGTATTGCCCAAAACGCAAAACACCAAAGAGAATTTGTATTATTCCTGCGAGCACTACAACCGCGAAAACCAATTCTGGCGAACCATTTAATGTGGCATACACACCCGCAAACACAACGACCATAGGGCCTGTTGGACCAGAGATCTGAGATTCAGTGCCGCCGAAAAGCGCAGCGAAGAAGCCAACAATGATTGCTCCATAAAGACCCGCGATGGGTCCTGCTCCCGATGCTTCACCAAAGGCAAGTGCCAACGGCAACGCGATCACGCCAGCGGTAAGACCGCCGAATAAATCACCGCGTAGGTTTTTAGTATGAAGACCAAACATTTCGATTACCTTTGTAATTTGTTATCCAAAAAAGATGACGCCGGCAAATAAGGCCGCCGGCGTCATCTCAAAAAATTAAGCTGTTTCTATTTCTTTCTCAGCAGAAAAWTCCYGTATAAGATCCGCGTAACGCTCTTCTACCGAAACAAACWRCTTCTTGTCTTCGCAATAGGCATTTACCGTACCGTGCTCGATGTCATATACCCARCCGTGTAAATCCACCTCACCCGCRGCAAGGGGGCCRAGCACAGCGGGATGAGTTCGCARATGCTGCATCTGAAGAAGAACATTCTCTTCTGTTACATGGCCTAGCTCGGCGCTAGTTGCCTGGCCGTGTTTAGCTCTAACWATATCTACRGCGCCTTTRCARTGATTAAGCCATTCTTGAACGTGGGGTAARCCATCTAGRCCCGCAAGATTCAGTGCACCTTTTATCGCGCCACAGTCMGTGTGGCCACAGACKACTATGTGCCTAACRCCCAGCGCTGCMACGGCAAATTCRATCGAGGCCGTTACYCCACCGGCTTGCTTCGAGTGTGGCGGAACGATATTGCCRGCATTGCGTATGATGAAGAGATCGCCTGGCTCTGACTGCGTGATCATATTGGGGTCGATGCGAGAATCMGCACAAGTGATGAACAACACTTCTGGGYTCTGCCCGTTCGCTAGGTCGGCGAAGAGTTGYTTGTGCTSYACATAATCAGATGACTTAAAGCGCAAGAGTCCTGAGATCACTTTTTCCATTACCAAACTCCTAAAGRCTATCTATCAAATAAATTAAGCTGATGGATTGAATTTTAGATAAYTGGAGGTGATAATCGTTAGTGCTATTTATATATATTGTTATTAGTTTTAYTTATCACAATTAATACGGGAACRCATGGAGATCACGAACCGCCTAAGCTTGAAGCAAATTCGCTACTTCACTACGATTGCAGAAAGTGGCAGTTTTCGGCAAGCCGCCTTCCGCTTGGATGTTACCCAGCCCGCGCTGAGCAGTCAGATCGCGATTTTGGAGAAACTACTCGATCTACAGCTGTTCGAACGCAGCAAAAATGGGACGACCACGACAGTAGAGGGACGAGAACTGCTGCCGAGTGCCAAGCGGATACTCGAAGAGGTGCACGGTTTCGCCAGTAAGTCGCGAATGCTTTCCGGCGGAGGGATGGGCACCTACAGGCTAGGTGTAACCCCAACCTTGGGCCCTTACCTGTTGCCACACATCCTCGGCCCTATTCACGCAAAGCATCAGGGCTTGAAATTGTATGTACGCGAAGAGGCTCCTAGCGATCTCGAAGCCGGATTACTAGACCGACGACATGATCTGATACTAAGCACCCAACCAATCATGTCAAAAGAACTGACGGTATTTCAACTTTTTCGAGAGCCGCTAAAATTTGCAGTATCGATGGATCACAGACTGGCTCGGAAGCCTCACCTTGATTGCTCAGACTTGCTGGGTGAGCAAGTGCTTACTATCAGTGAGCATCACTTGTTTCATAGACAAATCGTCGAGCTCTGCGAGAAAGTTGGCGCAGAAGTGCGCCGCGATTTCGAAGGCACAAGCCTGGACACGCTGAGACAGATGGTAGTGATGGGAATGGGAACCGCGTTCCTACCCGCCCTCTATGTGAAGTCTGAGATACGTGAGGAGAACGAGTTACGCATCGCAGATGTAGAGGGAGTGAATGTGGTGCGGAACCACGTTCTAGCATGGAGAAAAACATCGCCAGAGAAATCTTTCTACCTCGACTTAGCGCGCGAGATTCGCGACATAGTAGAACAGAACCTTAGCGATGTGGTTATTCCTATTAAAACTGACAAGTAGCACATCTTGCTGCTGGCTCGAGCAACTTACTCGAGCAACTAATTCCAGCAACTAACTCCAGCAACTAACTCCAGCAACTACAGAATTCGTTGCTTCGCCGCGTCGTACTCGCTTTTCAGTCGCGCTACCAAATCGGCAACGGGTGCCACTGTCTTGATCGCATTGATACCTTGTCCACAGCCCCAGATATCTTTCCATGCCTTGGACTTGCTACTGCCTCCAGATCCGAAGTTCATTTTCGTAGGATCGCTCTCGGGCAGATTATCAGGGTCCATACCTGCCGCCTCGATGGAGGGTTTCAGATAATTTCCGTGTACACCGGTAAAAAGATTCGTGTACACGATATCGCTCGCCGCATAGTCAACCAAGGCCTGTTTATAAGCCGGATCGGCGTTTGCCTCAACGGTTGCTATAAACGCGGAGCCCAAATAGGCGAGATCGGCGCCCATCGCTTGAGCGGCCAGCACGCCGTCACCGGTCGCTATAGCGCCGGATAGAAGTACTGGGCCATCGAACCATTCGCGCACTTCTTGAATAAAGGCCATCGGCGATAAAGTGCCGGCATGACCACCGGCGCCTGCTGCTACGCAGATTAGRCCGTCRGCCCCCTTCTCAATRGCCTTGTGAGCAAAGCGATTRTTRATGACATCATGYAGGCATAGTCCACCGTAGGAGTGAATCGCCTCAAATACCTCGGGCCKAGCACCTAGAGATGTAATGACAACTGGCACCTTGTGCTTCACGCACATCTCGACATCGTGCATAAGCCGGTCGTTGGAATTGTGCACGATCTGGTTTACCGCATACGGTGCGGCTGGGCTATCAGGATTCGCTTGATTGTGGGCGTCTAGCTCCTCAGAGATTCGCGTGAGCCATTGATCCAATACCTCGATAGGTCGAGCGTTCAGCGCAGGAAATGAGCCCACGACGCCAGCCTTACACTGAGCAATAACAAGATCGGGGTTGGAGATGATAAAGAGTGGCGCTCCGACTACGGGTAGCGAGAGTTTTCCTCGCAGAATTTCTGGTAAAGCCATGGACAGTTCCTTTGCTGGTGTTGATTTTTTCCCAAATTAATTCGTAAACTATTTCTTGCTCTCGAACGCCTTATTCACCGCTCGCTCCACCGCTGCGTGCGCGCCCGTTTCCAATAGTGTGCCATGCGCTGCAAGCAGACGGTCGAATTTAAGCCCCAACAGTCTTCTAAATTCAGCCTCCAGGCTCTCACCTTCCTGAGTCTGCACCTTCAGCCAGATAGGCCCTACAAGCGTAGTACGAGGAAATCCAATAAAGGGCAGTAGTATCTTCGCAAGGATGTTGTTGTAACTGTAGTTACCGTAGTTCTGAATCGCATCGCAGGTAAAGAGAGTACCCCTGCCACGGTTAATCAACAGGGCACATTCGGGTTGTGTAGTGCCTGCAAATTCGAATATCTCTGCGTTGTCGAATGGAAGCGGAGCAACACTATCCAGCTCTTTGTCTATCTTAGGCACTGTAAAAGTAGTACCGCCTGGCTGCGCCCACATCTGCGCGCCAAATTTCTCTACATAGTAGGGGTCATCGACTCCATGAAAACAACCAAGGCGAATGACGTGTTTGATTTTCCCGAGTTTCGCAAGCTGCGCCTCCACTTTCTCATTCACGCGCACAGGATTTATCAGAGATAACTCATCACCGTTTCTGATGATACCCATATTGCGAGTAATCCGAACTAGAGGATTCATCTTGATGCTGCCGCGCAACATGAAGAGATCCTCGGCTATTTCTTCCACGTTGCCGTGGGGGTAGATCGGTGTGTTGCTAGTCATAGTCATCTGCTTGTTAGCTTAATGGAGCTGCTGCCTCAAGAGGCTAAGCTTACGCGATTCCTGCGCTACGCACACCTACTCATAAAAGCATCCAAAATAGCAAGGAGATGGCCGAATCTGCGAGGCTCGCCGCGCAATTGAAATCCAAGGCAGCAATGTTATGACTTTGCGCGAATTGAGCAATGCGAAATATCTCTATCGATGTACCGAGCAAAAACACTGCATTTGGATCAGCCGCTGTCCATTCGCGAATTGCGGATGAAAGGCGAAATCCGCTAAGCCAGCTTCGCCAGGAAACATGGAATCATATCGAAGCCGATTCCTGCGCCATTCTAGTCGGGCAGTCTAAACGCAACTAGTGCAGCGGGAAAATCTGTACGCGAGCTACCAATCTGCACGACGATATACTGCTTACCTTGATGCAGGTAGGTCATCATGCCGTACTGTCCCGGCGCAGGTAGCGGCACACTGCCAACAATCTCGCCAGTGAATTTGTCTCGTGCATTTAGGGTAAGTGGCGCATCGGGTATTTGCTGCACCCCTCCCTCGCTCAATGCGCGAGTTTGCACGAGAAGATCATCCATCACCATTTGAATAGACCAACCGACACCTCCCGTGTCAGGCACATCGACACCTTCTAACAGTGGATGGTTCTTAATCGAATCAGGAGTAGGACCGATTGCCATCGACCAGACCTTCTCACCACTATTCATCTGATACGCGGTCAGTTGATTGTCCATCGGCTTGAAGACTCTAAGGCCATCAATGGTAGGTAGGCCACCGCCGCCGCCTGGCAACCAAGCAACTACTGTCTTACCGGTAGTCGGCGTGCTATTCGGTGTCACACCACCCTGACCGGGGATTGGGTAGTTAGGATTGTCTCTATCCACGCCGTTGGTCGGCCGCATGAACCCCGGCGCGAAACAATTGCGCGCGTGGGATGCGAACATTAAGCCCGTACTCGGGTCTCCGACAGGTGGATGGGGAATAACATTGCCGGCGCCAATGCAGCCGATATTGTTGATATAGTCATTCTCGTGTCCCTGCGGCAGAGCCGGAACGTACAAGCCACCAACGCGATAGCCATTCAGGATTACCATGGCCTGCTCTTTTAGCTCGGGCGTGTAATCAATAACAAACTCTTCGGTTAATCCGTTCGTAACAATCCCATCAACGGGTTCCGGCCAAGTTGGAAATGGCTGAGTAGGAGCGGTGTAATTTCCCGGCACCTGCGTTTGGAAGACCTCACGATCCTCAATCGGCCAAATAGGCTCGCCGGTCTCGCGATTAAACGCGAACACGAGGCCCTGTTTAGTATTCTGAATAAGTGCGGGTATCGCTTGCCCATCAACGATTAAGTCCATCAGCATAGGCGGAGTGGGTAGGTCATAGTTCCACTGATCGCTGCGGTGTATTTGATAATGCCAACGACGTTCACCAGTTTGCACATCCAGCGCCAACACACTGCCGCCAAATAAGTTGTATCCAGGACGGTGACCGGCATAGGACTGCACCGTTGATGCATTGGTCACCATGTAGACGAGACCTAACTCAGGATCGGCAGAGGCTGGCGCCCAAGTAGAGATGTCGCCGGAGAATTTCCAGGCATCGTTTTCCCAGGTCTCGTTACCTACTTCGCCTGGCCGGGGAATGGAATGAAACTTCCACAGAAACTCACCAGTCGCCGCATCGAAACCCATTATGTCGCCCGGCACATTTTCGATACGAGTTTGCCCGTAGCTGGGCTGATGCCCAACCAACACGACCACCACACCATTGACTACTATCGGCGGAGCGGAGGCGGTAACCATGCCAAGCTCGCGCGGTATGCCGTAGTCCGGATCGTAGCTGCCGCCGGCAACCACATAGTCCTGCCACGGCCCCCAATCCTCTACAAGTTTCGGTATAAGATCGACCACACCAGTCTGCTCGAAACCGTCTAGAGGTACGGGTTCTCCCCAATTCTCTAATGGTCTGCCAGTCTTAGCATCGAGAGCCCAGAGGAAGAAGCCCGGCGTCGTAATATAGACAACTCCCCGACCATCTACCTCGGCATAGGCGACTCCTTTTCCGTAGGCCTGCCTCGGCGAACGCTGGTGCCTAATCGTAGCGGGTTCGCGAAAGGTCCAAATGTTCTCCCCGGTAGCTGGGTCCATCGCAATTACCTGTCGGCGTGGAGTCGCCACGGTGTATAGCATGCCGTCCACAAAGACCGGCGTCGAACGCGAGAAGTAGTCGAGATTCGGACCAAAATTATCGCTGCGCCAAATCCAAGCCTGCTCAAGCTCGGAGAAGTTCGAGGCATTGATCTGGTTCAGTGGCGAGTAACGCGTGTTGCCAGCATCGCCACCAAGGTAGCGCCATTCGCCGTTTTCTGTGCCCGTCAGGCCTTGCGCCATTACTAGACTGGATAACAACAAGGAAATTACAGAAAAGAAGAACCCAATGGTTCTCAAGAGTTTGATCGAGGAATGCATGAGTTTTGGCCCCTTTTGCTGCCGGCGTCACTCTTACTGAGAGAAAGGCCTGCCGCAGTCTGTTGTTGGAATTTTCGCCTAATTGCACACTAGACTAAAAGCTAACGCGCCCGAAGTCCACGTCCCTCGCCAATTCGCCATTCGCCATTGGACAGTCGCGACACCCCGTTCATGAGGCCTAACGCGTAATTGGCTGTTTACATCTTGCGATATTGCACTTGGTATCCGTATTATGTGCGTCTTACGGATAATTCGGTGGAAATATCTGCTACCTAGCAGCAATGCATTTACCCAATTCACACTCCCCTTTCCAAATAAACAGGTGGCCTAGAAATGTTTACCATGAAGACAAAGCAAGAACCGGCTCGATTTTCTCGCCGACTTTTAACGCCCCTGCTATTGCTAGCTGCAATCGGCACTAATTCCGTCGCCGACGAAGGCATGTGGCAGCCACATCAACTGCCCGACCTTAGCGACCAACTCATACAGCTAGGCCTGGAGATCAACCCTGAGAACCTGAGTCGACTAGATCAATTCCCGATGAACGCTGTCGTCAGCTTGGGCGGCTGTAGTGCGTCCTTCGTTTCCCCCCAGGGCTTAGTGGTGACGAATCATCACTGCGTCTATGGTTCCGTGCAGTACAACAGCACGCCGGAAAACAATCTACTAATCGATGGTTTCTTAGCGAAGCAACTCGATGAGGAGATTCCAACCGCGCCAGGTACCCGCGTGTATGTGACCGAGGAAGTAACCGACGTGACTTCAAACGTGTTGGCAGGCGTTTCCAAGTCAACTTCTGGAATAGATCGTTACAATAGGATCGAAGCGAACCGAAAGTCTCTGATAGCGGATTGCGAATTATCAGGAAATCATCGCTGTGGCGTTTCCTCTTTTCATCAAGGCTTAGAATATTTCCTGATCAAACGCTTGGAAGTTCGCGATGTGCGTCTGGTCTATGCACCTGCAACAAGCATCGGTAAGTACGGCGGTGACATCGACAACTGGCAATGGCCACGTCACACGGGTGACTTCGGTTTCTACCGCGCCTACGTGGGAGCCGACGGGCGACCCGCGGAATACAACGAAGACAATGTACCCTATTCGCCTGCAAGCTTTTTAGAAGTAAGCGCAAAGGGTGTAGAAGATGGCGACTTTGTAATGGGTGTCGGCTATCCCGGTGGCACAAACCGCTACCGCACAACCGCCGAGGTTGAAAATGAATTCGAATGGTACTACCCCGAGGCACGCGGCTTTCGTGAAGACTTAATCAGCATCATCAACGAAAATTCCACCACTGGTAGCGCTGCGCGTATCGCTTACGAAGGCACACTAGCCAGCCTGAACAACTATTCAAAAAACTTTCAGTCTATGGTGGAGAGCTATACAAAGAGCGACTTTATCGATAGACGCAGGTTGGCGGAAACCGACCTTGTCGAATGGATCAACAGCGATTCCGACAGGCGCGAAAAGTATGCCCCTGCTATAGGCCAACTCGAGACCCTGATAAAGACAAATCATGCAGCACGCGAGGCTGATCTTGTGCGTAGCTATATGCGCTATGCAACTCTACCTAGTGCCGCACATCGTCTGTATCGCCTCGCTATGGAAAAACAGAAACCAGATGCCCAACGCGAGCCCGGCTATCAAGAGCGAGACTTAAGACGTTTKCGYCAATCGATGCAAGCCATTAGCCGACGYTTCGATGAGACTGTYGACAAGGCCACRCTTAGTTACTTACTTTCCCGCTATGCCGAACTACCCGAGCAGTATCGCTCCCAAGCAACTGACTCCTTCTTCGSTATCTCGAGCAACATTGATCAAGCTCAGGYAGACCAGATTATCGAAGACAGCTATGCACAAACATCATTGAGCGACGAGGCAACACGACTAGCATGGYTAGATAGTAGCGCCGAAGAATTCGAAACTAGCGACGACCCATTGATTCGCTACGCGGTGGCCTCCTACGCTGAACGTATAGCGCGCGAGATTGAAAGCAAAGAACTACGCGGCCAATTCCAACGCTGGCGCCCCGAATACATGGAAGCCGTAATTGCTTATAACCGTAGCCTAGGCCAGCCTATCTATGCCGATGCCAATAGCTCACTACGCGTTACGTTCGGCCAGGTACGCGGCAATCAACCGAAAGACGGTCTAAGCAACCTACCGTTTACCTCACTGGAGGGCATACTCGGCAAGGACACTGGCGTTGATCCATTCAATGCGCCCGCAAAGCAGTTGGATCTTATCCGCGCCGGGCAATATGGCAACTATGCCCTGCCATCATTGGGCACGGTACCGGTGAACTTTCTCAGTACGCTAGACATTACCGGCGGCAATTCTGGCACTGCCACCATGAACAGCAAGGCACAACTCGTTGGCCTGTTATTCGATGGTGTCTACGAAAGCATTATCGGCGACTGGGACTTTGACGACGCAAAGAATCGTGCGATCTCCGTCGACGCACGCTACATGCTATGGGTTATGGAATACATGGATGGCGCAACCAATCTCTTGGAAGAAATGACTATCGTTCGATAATAAGGCAAACGATGAGAAAAACTATGACAACAATGACCTCACAGACAATTGTCGGCCTGACGTTTTTCATACTAAGTATGGGAGTGCAGGCACATGAGTCCACGGCCCACTACATGGCGAACGAAGGGTTGATGGTGGAACATGGCGACACTAAAATTCTATTCGACCCGCTGTTTCGAAACGACTACGGACAGTACATGCTGCTTCCAGAAGAAATGGAAGAGGCACTCTTCGCTGGCGCAGCTCCCTTTGAGGGCATCGATGCCGTGTTTATCAGCCATCACCATGGCGATCATTTCTCACCTATCGATATGATTCGCCTGTTAAGAGAGCAGCCGGACATAAGGCTGTATGCACCAAATCAGGCAGTCATCGCTATGCGCAGCGAGAGCAGCAATGTTGATGCCGATATTTTTGAGCGCGTGATTGCAGTGTCTCTAGAGTACAAAGATGCGCCGGTAACATTAAACATGGAAGGCTTGCTGATCGAGGCGGTACGCATTCCGCACTCGGGTTGGCCGACGGGTAGGCTAGATATAGAAAACATCGTGTGGCGTGTAACACTAAACGAAGACACGACAGTATTGCATATGGGAGACGCCGATCCGAACGATGTGCATTTTGCACAGGATGCGCAATACTGGAATCGTAACATTCCACATATGGCGTTTCCACCGTATTGGTTCTTCAGCTCAGCTAGCGGGCGAGAGATATTGAATAACAGAGTTAAGGCGAAGAGATACGTTGGAGTGCACGTGCCAGTCTCGATTCCAGCCGACCCATTGCTGCGGCCAGTCGAACTGCGCGGCTTCGATCTTTTTACCTCACCCGGCGAAACGAGAACTATCTCAACCGAGGATTAGTTTGCCGCTGCGGCGTCAGCTTCTTCTACACGGCCCGCACGAAGAATTCCTGCCATCGCGTAGTTCCCCGCGTGACAGGCGAATTCGTAGATATTGTCGTCCACGCTAGTCATCGAAGAACTGCCGACTATCTTGTCAGTGAAGGTAGTTGGATCGTCCACTGTAAATTCATACTCGAGAACCCCTGGGGCCGTCGGCGTAAACCGTTCAATAAGTAGCCTGTCCTTCGCATTGCCATAGGCAATACCCCTCAAGCTTAGACTGCCAACCTTGTCGCTGAAATTGCGTGACTCCACTACCAATGTATTGCCATCCCAGTAGCCACGCGAATCACCCGACCACTGCTCGATAGCGCTATCGATATGCGGCTTGTCTTCTAAACTAACTATACGCGCATCCCAACCCATCTCAATCAAGAGCACAACATGATCGGCATTCTGAAAAATCTGAATATGATTGTTGTAGTAGCCCGTTAACAACGGAGGTCCTGACACAAACACCAGACAACGCTCCGAGAGACCTCGGTCTTCGGGGCCAGCGCGCCCGATACCACCATGGGTGTAACGAACCGGACGTGATTCACCAAAATCGACATCGGTTGTAATATCGCCGCCCAGTTGCACGTGCACGCCGTCTTGTACCGGTGGAATTCTTCCATTGGCCGGATGAGTGATCAACGACGTTCTGCCGCTCTCCTGCAACTCATTCCTATCATTCCAATACCCATTATAGGCGCCAATCACCCGGCTAGGATAAGCACTCGCTCCGCCCGTTCGAGTAGGCCGAGCATTGAGGGTAGCTCTATCCACGTCTTGAAGAAATTCGATCTCGCCGAATCTCTCCGGTCGCTCCAGAGGCGTGCGCGACGAGAAATTCCACACGCCCCGTATATCGGGTTGACCATGTTCTGTAAGCGGAGGCTCGTAACCCTGTGCTGCCGCGGAAAGACTAAATGAAAAGAGCGCTACGCCAATTAGGGCGAGGCTACTTTGAAGAACACGATTCATTGTAGGCGCTACCTCCTTTTCGTTCGCAATTGATTCGTTCGCAATTGACAACAATCAGTTCGAGCTAAGGCTTCACCTGCAGCATGGTCACGAGTGCCTGCGTGTGTGCGGCTGCCTCGAGGCCCAGAGGGGTTAGGTAGCCGCCATCTTCCAATGTAATAATGTTCTGCGTAAATAGGCGCTTGGCCGAGGCGATACGCTCGGGTGCGGCCTCGTGGTGGATCTTTATGCCGCCCTGTGCACTGTCAAGATTGAATAGATTGAGAAGTTCTAGATCTTCGAGAAATTCGCTGCTTAAACTCATGGTTGGTCTCTTATGGCTTGTTATTCTTTGGATAGCATAGCACGTGATTCGGTGATTTTTTCCAAGCAATGGAGAAAATCCAATAACTTTTAGATAACAAGACAAAGGCCGACTGCAGGAATTCTGCACGTAGCCAAATCAAATAGTTTTTACTCTAAGGCTAATAGTTGCTAGCTTTCACCTCCTCCATGCAAGGGATCCAATGAGCACTCTACGCACCTTCATTCAGACCCGACGACGACTGTTAACTTGGCTAACTGGGCTACTGCTGGGCTATGCCCTGCTCGGGTTCTTACTACTACCCTGGCTGGCCGAATCGCAGCTAGAGAAGATCCTAGATGAGCGGCTCCGGGTTACCTCCCAAGTCGAATCCATCTATTTCAATCCATTCAGCTTCTACTTCGAAATTGGGCAACTTAGCCTCACTGATGCCGATCAAGGCGCACTTCTCACGCTAGGCAATTTGCAACTCAACTTTCAAGCAAGCCGGCTCGCTCTATTGAAATTGCAGTTTTCCGAGATACGTATCGCCGACCTCGATATCTATTACACGCGCAATAACATCAACGATGACACCGTTTCGCGACTCGCCCAGAGATGGACTGGCAGCGCAGCTAAGGTGCCGGAAGCACCATCTAGTCCTTCAGAGGCTGGCGAACTTATTCCCTTAGAAATTCTGAGCCTCAAGCTGTCCAATATCAGCACCCATATTATTGACGAAGTTCCGGCTACGCCTTTTTCAACAAGCCTGTCACTCGTGCAGGCGCAGATAGATAATTTCTCCACCTTGCCCGATCAGTCAGGCCGCAACGTTCTATCTATCAACTTCGAGGAAAATGCGCGCCTTACATGGACCGGGGAATTTTCGGTGAACCCCCTAGACCTTCAAGGAGAAATCACTCTCGCGAATTTCAGTCTGCTACCTATTTCGCGTTACCTGCAAGATACTTTGCCCTTCCAGATCGATACTGGGCACATCAATCTTGCTTTCAATTACGACATCGATCTATCACAACAACAACCGAACATACGCGTCGATGAGATTGAGTTCTCGATGAACCAGCTCGCCGCGACACAACTCAGCGAGAGTGAACCCTTTATCGAGATGACTAGCGTCACGCTGAATGCAGGCCAGATTTCGATTCCAAGTAACCGCGCACAATTCGATACCCTGTCTCTGCAGGGGATCAGCATCAATACAACGCGCGATGAGTCAGGTCTGATAAATTTTCAGCAGATGATCGACGAACTAATTCCTAGCGGCGAGCCCGCAACTGAAGAGCCATCGAGCACTACCACAGAAACAAGCAATCCCTGGTTTATCTCGCTCGCATCTCTCTCTTTAGAGAATAACCGATTCAGCTTCAGCGACAACTCGCTAGAGACTCCGTTCGCGACTGCTCTGACACTGAATGCAAGCGCTACCGATATCGACAATCAAACCGAGACACGATTCCCTCTCGCWACTACCMTTTCCCTAGATTCCGGMGGAGAGATTGAATTGRCCGGCCAACTGCAAGYACTGCCTAGCCTAGACTGGGAAAGTGCACTAARCCTCARTGGCATAGCAATTAATCTAGYCCAGCCCTACGTGAGCGAATTCGCTTTCCTAGAATTGGAATCCGGTAGCTTSGATATTAATGCCGAGCTAGCTGTCARTCCGARCGAGCCATTTTCATTTCGTGGYGGCATTACCCTTCGAGACGTAGAAATTTCYGATCAACAATTGAACGAGACAATTTTTTCATTAACTAGCCTCGGCATCGATACGATGTCCTTCTCTCTTGCCGACAATAACATCGATATATCGGAAGTGGCGCTCGAAGATTTCTTCGCTCGAATTCTAATCAATGAAGACGGCTCTAGCAATATTGGGCGCAGCATAAAGACTAGCGACGAGCCGGCGCTGGCGGCGACAGCAACAAGTACAGAGACAACTGAGACATCACCGCTTACCATCACCGTCGGACGGATCAGCCTGCAGAATGCCAGTGCCAATTTTACCGACCGGAATCTTCCCTTGCCATTCGATGCAAACATCCAGAACTTGGCAGGCAGCGTGCAAGGCTTCGCCAGCAATTCTAGGCAGGCTACCGACATCAACTTAGAAGGACAGATAGATGACTTCGGTCTGGTGCAAATAGTCAGCCGCTTAAATCCGTTCAACTTCACACAGCAGAGTCAGATCGATGTGAAATTCAGCAACATCGACATGCCGTCCATGACTCCCTACGTAATCAAATTTGCCGGACGCGAGATCGCCGAAGGAAAAGTCGACGTGGGCCTTTCTTATAAGCTCGTCGAGGGCGAACTTACAGCGAACAACCAAATCGTACTAAATTCACTGCGGCTCGGCGAGCGCGTCGAACAGCCAGGCGCCATGGATCTTCCTCTAGATCTAGCCATCGCCCTTCTTAAAGACGGCAACGGCGTGATCGATATCGAAGTGCCTATCACTGGGAACGTAAACGATCCAGAGTTCAATTTTAGCCCCGCTATACGAAGAGCCATTAGTAATATTCTTAGCAATATCGTAGCAGCGCCCTTTCGCCTACTCAGCAATCTTGTCGGTGGTGGCGGGGACGGCGGCAAACTCGAACAAATTCGATTCCTACCAGGTCGCTTCGATGTCGCGGCACCGGAACAAGAAATCTTATTGCAGCTTAGTGAGGCACTGAAGCAACGGCCACAACTGCTACTGGAAATTCCAACCGTGACTTCCGCAGCAGACGAGCCCGCCCTTCAGACACAGGCTGTTGATAACAACATCGAGGCGCTACTAGAGACCCAAGCCGAGAGCGAAGAATCACTAACGGCTAGACGATTAACGGCACTTGAAGCCCTGTACCGGCAGAGCACATTGCAAG